>SCTD01000594.1 GCA_004299215.1 Frankiales bacterium
CGTCTTCGCCGCGACCGACGTCTTCCTGTTCTACGTCTTCTTCGAGGCCATGCTCATCCCGATGTACTTCATCATCGGCAGCTACGGCGGCCCGCGGCGCTCCTACGCGGCGATGAAGTTCCTGCTCTACAGCCTGTTCGGCGGGCTGCTGATGCTGGCTGCGGTCGTCGGCCTCTACGTCGTGTCCAAGGACGCCGGCGAGGGCACGTTCGCGTTCGAGCAGCTGGTCGGCCTGGAGATGAGCACCGGCGTCGAGATCGCGCTCTTCCTCGGCTTCTTCATCGCCTTCGCCATCAAGGCCCCGCTGTTCCCGTTCCACACCTGGCTGCCTGACGCAGGTGCCGAGGCACCCATCGGCGGCGCGGTGCTGCTCGTCGGCATCCTCGACAAGGTCGGCACCTTCGGGTTCCTCCGTTACTGCCTGCCGCTGTTCCCGGAGGCGTCGCGGATCCTGGGGCCGTGGATCATCGTGCTCTGCGTCATCGGGATCCTCTACGGCGCGCTGCTCGCCATGGGGCAGCGCGACCTCAAGCGGCTGGTGTCCTACACCTCGATCGCGCACTTCGGCTTCATCGGGCTCGGCGTCTTCGCCTTCACCAGCCAGGCGCAGACCGGCGCCGTGCTCTACATGGTCAACCACGGCCTCTCGACCGGTGCGCTCTTCCTGGTCATCGGCTTCCTCATCGTCCGCGGCCGGAGCCGGCTCTCCGAGGACTACTCCGGAGTCGCCAACGTCGCGCCGACCCTGGCCGGGGTCTTCCTCGTCGCCGGGCTCAGCTCCCTGGCCCTGCCGGGGCTGTCGACGTTCGTGAGCGAGTTCCTCGTGCTGCTGGGGACGTACGCCCGCTATCCCGTCGCGGCAGTGCTCGCCGCGATCGGCGTCATCTTCGCCGCGCTCTACATCCTGCTGATGTTCCAGCGGACGATGCAGGGACCGCTGCGCCTGCCCGCCGGAGTCGGCAGCCGGATCCGCGACCTGAACGGCCGCGAGGTGCTGGCCGTCGCCCCGCTCATCGCGCTGATGATCTTCCTCGGCTTCTACCCGAAGCCGCTCACCGACGTCATCACGCCCGCGGTGAACGCGACCATGCAGGACGCCGGCGTCTCCGACCCGGAACCGACCCAGGGACGCGGCGAGCCCGCCGCCGCCCCGACCCGCTGAGGACGACATGCCTGCCGACATCCAGTCCCCGGAGCTCGTCTACGGGCCCATCGTGCCGTTGCTCCTCGTCTTCGGCGCAGCGGTCCTCGGCGTGCTCATCGAGGCGTTCGCCCCGGCGGCGCAGCGCCGCGCGCTGCAGATCGGCGTGGCTGCGGTCTCGCTGACCGGCGCGCTCGTCTCGGTCGTGGCGCTGGCCGGCACCAACGAGCTGGTCTTCGCCGACGCGATCGCGGTCGACGGCGTGACGCTCTTCCTCCAGGGCACCATCGTCGTGCTCGGGCTGGCCGGCGTCCTGCTCATCAGCGAGCGCTCGCTCGACGCCTCCGGCGGAGCCGTCGTCGCGCGCGCGTCGGCGCTG
>SCTD01000595.1 GCA_004299215.1 Frankiales bacterium
GTACGGCCAGAGCTGGCTCGACGTCTCCGACACCCAGCCCGGCGTCTACGCCGCCACCGACGGCCCGGTGGCGGTCACCCGGGCCTCGACCCGGGCGGCGATCGAGGGCGTGCTGCTCAAGGACGACCTCGACGCGATCATCGCGCCGGGACCGGCGTACGCCAACGTCGGCGCGGCGGCGGGCTACCCGACCGTGATCGTGCCCAACGGCACCGTCGACGACGACACCCGGGCCGAGGGGCTGAGCTTCCTGGGCACCGCCTTCGACGAGGCCGACCTGCTCCGCTACGCCGCGGCGTACGAGAAGGCCACCCAGCGCCGGGTCCCCCCGACCGTCGGCAACCCCGACCTCCTCGTCGCCTGCTGAGCGCGCCGACCCTCGGCGTTGATCATCCGCAGCATCGCCGTCCTCAGCCGCCGGCGGGCCGCTCTACGGCGGTGATCCTGCGGATGATCAGCAGCGGTGGGGCCCGGGGAGGCGGGCTCTAGAAGAACTCCTGGGGGGTGTAGACGCCCCAGACCTCGCGGAGGGCGTTGCTGACCTCACCGACGGTGGCGAGCTCCCGCAGGGCGGTGCGCATCGGGTAGAGCACGTTCGCGTCGCCCGCCGCCGCCTCCTTCAGCTCGGCCAGCGCCTTCTCGACCGCCGCGTTGTCCCGCTTCTCCCGCAGCACCCGCAGCCGCTCGCGCTGGTCCTGCTCGATCGAGGGGTCGACGCGGAGCGGGTCGTACTTCTCCTCGGACTCGCTGCGGTAGCGGTTCAGGCCGACGACCACCCGCTCGCCGCTGTCGATGCCGAGCGCGATGTCGTAGGCCGAGCGCTCGATCTCGCTCTTCTGGAAGCCCTTCTCGATGGCGGCGACGGCGCCGCCCAGGTCCTCCACCCGAGCCATCAGCTCGAGGGCGCCCTTCTCCACCTCGTCGGTCATCGCCTCGACGACGTAGGAGCCGGCGAAGGGGTCGACCGTCGCCGTGACGTCGGTCTCGTACGCCAGCACCTGCTGGGTGCGCAGGGCCAGCGTCGCGGCCTTGACCGTCGGCAGCGCGATGGCCTCGTCGTAGGAGTTGGTGTGCAGCGACTGCGTGCCGCCGAAGACGGCCGCCAGGCCCTGCACGGCGACCCGGATGAGGTTGACCTCGGGCTGCTGCGCGGTGAGCTGCACGCCGGCGGTCTGCGTGTGGAAGCGCAGCATCATCGACTTGGGGTCCTTGGCGCCGAACTCCTCCTTCATGACGCGCGCCCAGATCCGCCGCGCCGCACGGAACTTCGCGACCTCCTCGAGGATCGTCGTGCGGCTGACGAAGAAGAAGGCGAGCCGCGGGGCGAAGTCGTCGACAGCGAGCCCTGCGTTCACGGCAGCCCGGACGTACTCGATGCCGTCGGCGAGCGTGAACGCGATCTCCTGCGTGGGCGTCGCCCCGGCCTCGGCCATGTGGTAGCCGGAGATCGAGATCGTGTTCCAGCGCGGCAGCTCGGTCCGGCAGTACTCGAAGATGTTGGTGATGAGCCGCAGCGAGTGCGCCGGCGGGTAGATGTAGGTGCCGCGGGCGATGTACTCCTTGAGCACGTCGTTCTGGATCGTGCCGGTCAGCTTGTCGCCGGAGATGCCGTTCTCCTCCGCGACCAGCGCGTAGAGCAGCAGCAGCACCGAGGCCGGCGCGTTGATGGTCATCGACGTGGAGACCTGGTCGAGCGGGATCTGGTCGAACAGGATCCGCATGTCCTCGAGCGAGTCGATCGCCACGCCGACCTTGCCCACCTCGCCCGAGGCGACCGGGTCGTCGGAGTCGTAGCCCATCTGCGTCGGCAGGTCGAAGGCCACCGACAGCCCGCCGGTGCCCTGGGCGACCAGGTGCCGGTAGCGCTCGTTGCTCTCCTTCGCCGTCCCGAAGCCGGCGTACTGCCGCATCGTCCACGGCCGGCCGGTGTACATCGAGGCGTAGACGCCGCGCGTGTACGGGTAGCTGCCCGGCTCGCCGAGCCGCTCGGGAAGGCCCGGCGCCACGTCGTCGGGGCCGTACACCGGCTCGATCGGGAACCCGGACTCGGACGCGCGCGTCATGGGGCAGGCCTTCCTGGCGGGGAGACGATCTCGCTGAGCGTAGAGCGCGGCGCCCGAGGGGAGTACGGACCCTCGGTCGCGGGGACAGGGGCGGGGTGGACACCCGACAGCGCGTGGTCGCAGGTCGCTACCACCTGATCGCCCCCCTGGGCTCCGGTGCCATGGGCACGGTCTGGCGCGCCGAGGACACCCTGCTCGGCCGCGAGGTGGCGGTGAAGGAGGTCACCTTCCCCGCCGGGCTGTCGGACGCCGAGCGGCAGGTGCTGCGCGAGCGCACGCACCGCGAGGCCCGCGCCGCCGCACGCCTCGAGCACCCCAGCGCGGTCACGGTCTACGACGTGGTGGAGGAGGAGGACGACCCGTTCCTGGTCATGGAGCTGGTCGACGCCCCCACCCTGGCCGAGGTGATCCGCAGCGACGGGCCGCTGACCCCGCAGCGCACGGCGCAGATCGGGCTCGACCTGCTCGGCGCGCTCGAGGCCGCCCACGCCCAGGGCATCCTGCACCGCGACGTGAAGCCCGCCAACGTGCTCGTCCGTGGCGACGGCAGGGTCGTGCTCACCGACTTCGGCATCGCCACGGCCACGGGCGACTCCTCGATCACGCACACCGGGATGCTGCTCGGCTCGCCCGCCTACATCGCGCCGGAGCGGGCCCGGGGAGAGCAGCCCGGACCGCCGTCCGACCTGTGGTCGCTCGGGGCCACCCTCTTCACGGCGGTCGAGGGCACGCCGCCGTACGACGCCGGGGAGGCGCTCCTCACGGTCACCGCCGTGGTCACCGGCGAGCACGCGCCGTTCGCGGCGGCCGGCCCTCTCGAGCCGGTGCTCGAGGCGCTGCTCGAGAAGGACCCGGCCGCTCGCCTGGACCTCCCGGCCGCGCGGCGCCTGCTCACCCCCATCGCGGCGCGGTCTCCGGTGCCCGGCACGAAGGTGCTGCCCGCCCCGCCGGCAGGGACCCGCCGTGCCGAGCGCACGACCGCCGTCCCCCTCGTCCGCCCGTCGGAGCGCCGGCGGCCCGGGCGGCTGCTCCCCGCCCTGCTGGCCCTCGCCGTCGTGATCGCCGCGGCCGGGGTGCTGCTCGCGACCACCGCCGACGAGCCCAGCACGTCGACCGCCGCGCCCGAGGTCAGCGCCTCGCCGTCCGCGCCCGCTGCCGCCAAGCCCGAGGCCTCCGAGCCGGCGACACCCGCCGCCGCGGCGCTGCCGGCCGGCTGGACCACCGACACCGGCGCCGCCGGCTGGACCGTGGCCCTGCCGCCCGGCTACGAGCAGACGCGCGAGGGCGAGTACGTCCAGGCGGACACGGGCCGGACGCTCCGCGTCGACAGCGGTCCGGGCAAGCCCGACGCGGTCGCCGACCGGCGGGCGCAGGCGGAGGACTTCGAGCGCCGTCACCCGTCGTACGAGGAGATCCGGATCGACGCGGTGGACTACCGCGGCTACGAGGCGGCCGACTGGGAGTTCACCTACGAGGGCATGCACGTCCTCAACCGGGTCTTCGTGGTGGACGGCCAGGGCTACTCGCTCTACCTCCAGGCGCCGCAGCGCGACGCCGAGGGCGTGCAGCAGGACCTCGTCGCCGTGGCGGAGCGCTTCGAACCGGCCTGAGGCGCGATGTGCACCACCCGGCGCATGATCGCCGGGGTGGAAGGGGTAGGCAGGAGGCGTGGATCCCCAGGGACGGCTCGTCGCGGGGCGCTACCGGCTGCTCTCCCCGCTCGGCACGGGCGGGATGGGCACGGTCTGGCGCGCCGAGGACGTCGTGCTCGGTCGGCACGTCGCCGTGAAGGAGGTCACGTTCCCGCACGGCCTGTCGGACGAGGACCGGGACGTGCTGCGCGAGCGGACCCGCCGCGAGGCGCGCGCCGCCGCCCGGCTGGACCACCCGAGCGCGGTCACCGTCTACGACGTCGTCGAGGAGGACGGCGCGCCGTACCTCGTCATGGAGCTGGTCGACGGTCACACGCTCTCGCAGGTCGTGCGCTCCGACGGGCCGCTCACCCCGCAGCAGACGGCGCGCATCGGGCTGTGCCTGCTGGGGGCGCTCGAGGCCGCGCACGCGCGCGGCATCGTGCACCGTGACGTCAAGCCCGGCAACGTGCTGCTGTCGGACCTGGACGGCGCCCTGGAGCGCGTCGTCCTCACCGACTTCGGGATCGCCTCCTCCGCCGGGGACTCCAGCATCACCAGCACCGGCCTGCTCCTGGGCTCCCCGTCGTACATCGCTCCGGAGCGCGCGCGAGGGCAGGCACCGGCGCCGCCGTCGGACCTGTGGTCGCTCGGCGCGACCCTGTTCACCGCGGTCGAGGGCAAGCCGCCGTTCGACGGGGGTGAGCCGCTGCTCACCGTCACCGCCGTCGTGACGGGAGAGCACGCGCCGTTCACGCGCGCCGGTCAGCTGGAGAAGGTGCTCGAGGGCCTGCTCGAGCGCGACCCCGGGCTCCGCATGTCGATCCCCGAGGCGCAGCGCGAGCTCGAGCGGGTCGCGGTCCAGCCGACGGCGGCCTCCGTCGACCCCAGCCCCACGATCGCCGTGCCCGTGCCGGCTCCCGCGGCGGAGCGGACCACCGCGCTGCCGGTCCGGGAGGTGCGCGAGGCGGCCGCCGCCGACCCGGCGGACCGCCGCTCGCGCACCCCTCTGCTGCTCGGCCTGGCCCTGCTCCTCGGCGCGGGCATCGCGGCCGTCGTGCTGCTCACGGACCCCGGCAAGTCCGGGCTCAACGCCCTCACCCCCGGCG
>SCTD01000596.1 GCA_004299215.1 Frankiales bacterium
AGAGCACCGGCGTGACCAACCCGCTCTTCTACACGCCGTTCGAGATGGACCCGACCGACGCGATGCACCTGGTCGTGGGCGGCCGGCAGGTCGCCGAGAAGACCGACGGCGCCAGCGGTAACGGCTTCGTCGTGTCGTTCGACCTCGGCATGAACGCGCGCACCGGGCTGGTCAACCAGACCTCTGCGCTCGACATCCAGGGGCCCGCGATCTACGCCGGGTTCTGCGGCGTCTGCGACATCATCACGCAGGGCAACAACGACCCGGCGTCCTTCCAGAACGGCATCGCCACCAACGTGCAGGCCGGCTGCGAGCCGAGCCCGGGCACGGACGAGTGCTGGCAGATCATGCCGGCCAAGGGGCTGCCCAACCGCTACATCACCGACATCGAGATCGACGCCAAGGACCCGGAGACCGTCTACGTGACCGTCGGCGGCTACGGCCGTCGCTGGTTCAAGCCGGCCGACGACGCGCCGGGCGTCGGCGAGGGCCACGTCTTCGTCAGCAAGGACGCGGGCGCGACCTTCACCAACCTGTCCGGCACCGGGGCGCAGCGGCTCCCGGACGTCCCCGCCGACGCGATCGTGCTGCGCGACGACCAGCTCATCGTCGGCACCGACGTGGGTGTCTTCACCTCGAGCATCAAGGGCGGCTCGTGGTCGCGGCTCGGCACCGGCCTGCCGAACGTGTCGACCTTCGACATCAACCTCGACCCGACCGGCAAGAAGATGGTCGCCGCGACCCACGGCCGAGGGGTCTGGGTCTTCGAGTTCGCCGCGCGCGCCGCCCGGCCGCCGGTGACCGCTCCGGTGCGGCCGTCGGGCGGCAGCCTGCCGGCCACAGGTGCCGCGCCGCTGGCCGTCGTCGGCGTGCTGCTGCTCGGCGCCGCCTGGTTCACGAGGCGCCGCGCGACCTGACGCCCCGGTCGTACTCGTTGATCATCCGCAGGATCCCCGGCCTCAGCACGGCGCTGCGGCGCCGAGGACGGCGATGCTGCGGATGATCAGCGGGAGGGGGCGTACGTCAGTCGGCGGGCAGGTGGCCGGTGTCGTTCATGGACCGCACCACGGCCGAGCCGTCGGCGTGCCAGAGCACCTGGGACAGGCTGGTCAGGTCGAGGTGCAGCCGGTAGAGCGCTGACGGCGGCGCGTCGAGCGCGAACCGCAGCAGCGTCTTGATCGGCGTGACGTGGCTGACGACGACGACGGTCTGACCGGGGTACGCCGAGAGGACCCGGTCACGGGCCTGCCGGACGCGGGTCGCGGTCGCGTCGAAGCTCTCCCCGAAGGGCGGCGCCACCGCGGTCGAGCCGAGCCAGGCGTCGAGCTCGCGGGGCCACTTCTTGCGCACCTCGGAGAACGTGTAGCCCTCCCAGTCGCCGAAGTCGGTCTCGCGCAGCCCCTCCTCGACCTGCACCTCGAGACCGAGGGCGTCGGCGACGAGCCGGGCCGTCTCCCGGGTGCGCAGCAGCGGGCTGCTCACGACCGCGACCGCCCCGCACCGGGCCAGCCGCGCGGCTGCTGCCGCCGCCTGCGCCAGCCCGACCTCGGTCAGCGGCGGGTCCGAGACGCCCGAGAAGCGCTTGTCGACCGACATCTCCGTCTGCCCGTGACGCAGCAGCAGGGTCGTGGTCGGCGGCGACGACGGGTCGTTCCACCCCGACAGATGCGGCCGAGCACCTGCCTGCGGAGCCGGTTCGGCGCCGAGCGAGGCCGTCGGCTCGTG
>SCTD01000597.1 GCA_004299215.1 Frankiales bacterium
CAACCGCCTCGTCGACCTCATCACCCTCGTCGGCAAGAGCCTGTAGGTGCGCCTCGCGAAGGACCTCGACGTCGAGGGCAAGCGGGTCCTGGTCCGCTCGGACCTCAACGTCCCGGTGACGGACGGCGTCGTCGGCGACGACGGGCGCATCCGGGCGAGCGTCCCGCTGCTCCGGGACCTGCTCGACCGCGGTGCGCTCCCCGTCGTGACGGCCCACCTGGGCCGGCCCAAGGGGAGTCCCGACCCGGCGTTCAGCCTGGCCCCCGTGGCGACGCGGCTCGAGCAGCTGCTCGGCGCGCCTGTCGTGGCTGCCGCCGACGTGGTCGGTGACTCCGCCGCGAAGGCCGTCGCCGACCAGCAGCCCGGCAGCGTCGTGCTGCTCGAGAACGTCCGCTTCGAGGCGGCCGAGACCAGCAAGGACGACGCCGAGCGGGGCGCGCTCGCGGACCGGCTGGCGGGCTTCGCCGACCTCTACGTCGACGACGCGTTCGGCGCCGTCCACCGCAAGCACGCGAGCGTGTACGACGTGGCGCAGCGGCTGCCGCACGCCGCCGGGCCGCTCGTCGCGACCGAGGTCGACGTGCTGAAGCGGCTCACCGAGGACCCTGCGCGGCCGTACGCCGTGGTGCTCGGGGGCTCCAAGGTCAGCGACAAGCTCACGGTGATCGAGGCGCTGCTGCCCAAGGTCGACAGCCTGCTGGTCGGCGGCGGGATGTGCTTCACCTTCCTGAAGGCCCAGGGGCACGAGGTCGGCGCGAGCCTGCTCGAGGAGGACCAGCTCGAGACCTGCCGGGCCTTCCTGGAGACCGGCAAGGTCGTGCTGCCGGTCGACGTGGTGGCCGCCGAGCGCTTCGCCGCCGACGCCGCGCACGACGTGGTGCCCGTGGAGGAGATCCCGAGCGACCGGATGGGCCTCGACATCGGCCCGCGCAGCGTCGAGCTCTTCCGCGATGCGCTGGCCGGCGCGCGGACCGTCTTCTGGAACGGTCCGATGGGCGTGTTCGAGATGGCGCCGTACGCCGAGGGCACCCGTGGGGTGGCCGAGGCCGTGGCCTCCCTCGACGGGGCGCTCACCGTCGTCGGCGGTGGCGACAGCGCGGCCGCCGTGCGCGCGCTGGGCATCGACGAGTCCCGCTTCACCCACATCAGCACCGGGGGAGGGGCGAGCCTGGAGTACCTCGAGGGCAAGGCCCTGCCGGGGCTGACCGTCCTGGAGGACTGACCCATCGCGAAGCCGCAGCGCCAGCCGCTCATGGCCGGCAACTGGAAGATGAACCTCAACCACCTCGAGGCCATCGCCCTGGTGCAGAAGCTCGCCTTCAGCCTCACCCCGCAGGACCACGACAGGGTCGAGTGCGTCGTCCTCCCCCCGTTCGTCGACCTCCGCAGCGTGCAGACCCTCGTGGACGGGGACAAGCTGCGCATCCGGTACGGCGCCCAGGACCTCTCGATCCACGACAGCGGGGCCTACACCGGCGAGGTCAGCGGCCCCATGCTGGCCAAGCTCGGGTGCTCCTACGTGCTCGTCGGCCACAGCGAGCGTCGGCAGTACCACGCCGAGACCGACGAGCTGGTCGGGACCAAGCTCCGGAAGGCGATCGAGCACGGCATCGCACCGATCCTGTG
>SCTD01000061.1 GCA_004299215.1 Frankiales bacterium
AAGCGGTGGATCACCGTGGTGGCGCGCTCCTGGACCTTCTGCCGGCGGGGGCGGTCCTCCCAGCGGCGCGGCTCGATGCGGTCGCAGCGCTTCAGGTCGTCGGCGAAGTGACCCTCGAGCTGCCGGGCGATCGCCGGGTCGAGCACGGTGAGGACCACCTCCTCGTCGAGCTGCATCGAGCGGCGGTTCATGTTGGCGCTGCCGATGACCGAGGCGATCCCGTCGATGGTCATCACCTTGGCGTGCAGCATCGACGGCTGGAACGCCCAGATCCGCACCCCGCCCTCGACGAGGGTCGAGTAGATCGACTCGCTGGCCAGCTGGCAGACCCGCTTGTCGGCGTGCGGCCCGGGCAGCATCACGTCCACCTCGACGCCGCGCGCGACTGCCTCGCAGAGCAGCGTCTGGAAGGAGTCGTCCGGCACGAAGTACGCCGTCATCATCTGCAGCGACTCGCGCGCCGACTCGATCATCACGCGGAAGACGGTGGCCATGTCGTTCCAGCCCACGCTCGCGCTGCCCCGCGCGACCTGCACGATCGACCCGCCGTCGACCGGTGAGTGCTCGGGGAAGGTCCGGTGCTCCTCGATCAGCGGGTGGCCGGTCTCGGCCCAGTTCTGCGCGAACGACGCCGAGAGCCCGTCCACCGCCGGCCCCACGACGCGTACGTGGGTGTCCCGCCACTCGCCCTCGTTCCGGGCGTCGCCGCACCACTCCTCGGCGATCCCGACTCCGCCGGTGAAGCCGACGCGCTCGTCGCAGATGAGGACCTTGCGGTGGGTGCGGTGGTTCTGCTTGAGCGGCGACGTGAGCTGCGCGATCGAGAGCGGCTTGCGGAACCACTCGACCTGCACGCCGCAGCCGGTCATGCGGTCGATCAGCTCCTTGTCGATGAGTCTCCCCCCGACGGCGTCGATGAGGACCCGCACCGTCACGCCGGCGGTCGCCCGCTCGGCCAGCGCGTGGGCGAACTCGTGCGCGATGTCGCCCTTCCAGTAGACGAAGGTGAGGAAGTCGATCGTGCGCTCCGACGCCCGAATCGCGTCGAGCATCGCCGGGAAGATCTGGTCCCCGTTGCGCAGGACGGTCAGCTCGTTGCCCTCGCTGGCCGGGATGCCCAGCAGCCCCTCCAGCCGGCGGCGCAGCTCCCGCAGCCGCTCGTCGACAGTCGCCCCGGGGCCGGGGGGCGTGCTCGTTCCAGGGGCCGCCATGGGCCACCTCCTCAGGGGTTCGTTGCACGCGCCGTACCCACTCGTCAGGCCGTGTGACATCCACTGCTCATCCGTAGTCTGCTCCCGTGGCACGCATCCCCGGCATCGACAGCCTGCTCGGGCTGCTCCAGGCGCAGACCGAGGCGCTCGCCCAGCTGCCGTCGGCGGTGTCCTCGCTGACCGGCGCGGTGCGTCAGCTCGGCGACGTCGTCGGGGAGGCGCGCGAGACGCTCGCCGCCGTGCACCGGCTGGCGCTGCGGATGGACGCCATGGCCGAGGAGCTCGAGGAGCCGATGCGCGCGCTCGCCCCCGGGCTGCAGCGGCTGGCGGTCGTGCTCGACGACCCGGTGATCGACGAGATCCCGGACACGCTCCGCAAGGTGCAGGGCGACGTGCTGCCGGTCCTCCGTACCCTGGCCGACACGCACGAGCGGGTCGCGTTCATCGCCGGGAGCACCGAGCGGATCATGACGTTCGTCGACGAGACCAGCCGCACCATCGCCGGCCTGCCGGGGGCCGCGCTGCTCGGCCGCCGCCGTCCGGGGACGACCCGGATCGTCACCGAGGTGACGGACCCGCAGGACTAGCTCAGGGCCTCGACGGCGGCCGGGTCGCTGTCGGCCAGGAACTGGCGCACGCGCGCCGCCTCCTCGTCCTCGCCGATCGCACCGGCCGCCTGGCCGAGCGCGTGCAGCGCCCGCAGGAAGCCCTGGTTCGGGGCGTGCGCCCACGGCACGGGTCCGTACCCCTTCCAGCCGGCGCGGCGCAGCGCGTCCAGCCCGCGGTGGTAGCCGGTGCGGGCGTACGCGTAGGCCTCGACGAAGGCACCGCGCTGGTACGCCTGCTCGGCCAGGACCGCCCAGGCCAGCGAGCTGGTCGGGTGCGCGGCCGCGACGTCCGCGGGGTCGCCGCCGCGCTCGAGCAGGTCGCGCGGGGCGGGCTCCTCGGGGAGGAAGGTGGGCGGGGGACCGCCGAGCAGGTCTCGACCGGTGATGCTCATGCCCCCATCCTGCGTCAGGGCGTGACCGGCGCGGTCCAGGCGAGGTCCCACAGCTGCTGGTCGACGGTGCCGGGCGCGGTCGCGGCGCCCTTCTCGGCGGCGAAGCGCGCCGCCACCCGGGCGCTCTGCGGGCCGAAGTGGCCGTCGACGGCGATGTCCCAGCCGCGGCTGTCCATCTGCCGCTGCCACGCCTCCACCGAGGGGAGCTTCACCTGGCGGTCGGCGACGGTGATGACGTGCCCGTCGAACCGCGGCGTGGTCGGCAGGGCGAGCGCCGTCTCGGTGGCGCCGGGCATGGGCACGAGGAGCAGCTCGCGCTGGACCGCCGTCTCCAGGCGCACCGCCGCGATCTTCGCGGCGGCGAGGCGGGCGGCAGCGGCCTTGGCGGCGGCGGCCTGGGCAGCCTGCTGCGCAGCGAGCCGGGCGGCCCGGCTGCGGCTCGCGCGCTCGGCGGCGGCGCGTCGCTCGGCCCGGGTCCGGGTCGGGGCTGCCTGCGTGGTGGACGTGCGCGCGCTCGCGCTGACGCTGCCCGAGCCGCTGTAGCCGCCGTCACCGGACAGGCCGAGCTTGCGGGAGCAGGCCGGCCACGGCTGCCAGCCGCGCTGGCTGTGCAGCTTCTGGCCGGCGGAGATCTGGGTCGCCTTGGAGTGCTGGTGCGGGTAGCCGCTGAAGCCGAGCCCGCGCCAGGTGGCCAGGTTGAACTGGATCCCGCCGTAGTAGCCGTTGCCGGTGTTGATCGACCAGTTGCCGCCGCTCTCGCACTGGGCGAGCCGCTCGAACTGGGCCACGGTGCCACCGGCGGAGGCCGGGGAGGACAGCAACGCGGCATCGGTCACGGCGAGCGCCGCGGTCATGCCGCCGGCGACCAGGACCGGGCCGGCCTTGGACGCCTTGGCGTGCCGGGCGTGCTTGCGCGGGAAGAGGGCGGCGGACAGCTGGGCAGACACAGGCGATGGGGTCCTCTCCTCACGCCTGCGGGGTCAGCTGTCGGGTTCAGGTCGGAGAACCTGGCCTCTCGCGAGGCTTCACCCCGAGGTCTCGCACGCGAGACCGGTGGGACGTGTGGGTCCCCCGCTCCTGTCCCCGGCTGTGCAGGGTGACCGGGCTCCCCGGGACAGGACTCGGCGGGAGGGAGCCGGCGCCGCCTCTGACGAGGTGGCTCCGGAAAGATAACGGATCGATGACGAGATCGGTAGGGGGACGGCCCTACGTGAGTCGCGTGCCCGCGCTGCGCAGGTCCTCGCAGGCGCGCACGACGCGCGCTGCCATGCCGGCCTCGGCCGCCTTCCCCCAGGACCGGGGGTCGTACAGCTTCTTGTTGCCGACCTCGCCGTCGACCTTCAGCACCCCGTCGTAGTTCTGGAACATGTGCGCCGCGACCGGGCGGGTGAAGGCGTACTGGGTGTCGGTGTCGACGTTCATCTTGACGACGCCGTAGTCGAGGGCCTCGCGGATCTCCTCCAGCAGCGAGCCCGAGCCGCCGTGGAAGACCAGGTCGAACGGCTTGTCCTTGCCGACCTTCGCGCCGACCGCGTCCTGGATCTCGCGCAGGATGGTCGGCTTCAGCTTGACGTTGCCGGGCTTGTAGACGCCGTGGACGTTGCCGAAGGTCGCGGCGAGCATGTAGCGGCCCTTCTCCCCGGTGCCGATGAGCTCCGCCGTGCGCAGCGCGTCCTCGGCGGTCGTGTAGAGCTTCTCGTTGATGGCGTTCTCGACGCCGTCCTCCTCGCCGCCGACGACGCCGATCTCGAGCTCCATGACGATCTTCGCCGCCGCGCACTTCTCCAGCAGCTCCTGCGCGATCGACAGGTTCTCCTCGAGCTCGACGGCCGAGCCGTCCCACATGTGCGACTGGAACAGCGGCTCCCGCCCCGCGTCGACGCGCTCCTGGCTGATGGCGATCAGCGGGCGCATGTAGCCGTCGAGCTTGTCCTTGGGGCAGTGGTCGGTGTGCAGGGCGATCTGCACGTCGTAGGCCTTCGCGACGTGGTGCGCGTACTCCGCCAGCGCGGTCGCGCCGATCACCATGTCCTTGACGGTGCTGCCGGAGAGGTACTCCGCGCCGCCGGTCGAGACCTGGACGATGCCGTCGGACTCCGCCTCGGCGAAGCCGCGGAGCGCGGCGTTCAGCGTCTGCGAGCTGGTGACGTTGATCGCCGGGTACGCGAAGCGGCCCGCCTTCGCCCGGTCGAGCATCTCGGCATAGGCCTCGGGGGTGGCGATCGGCACGGCGGGTCTCCTCGTGGGACGGGTCAGCGGTCTGCCGCCGAGCATGCCAGAGGGACCGGAACCCGCCCCGGGTCCGGCTCAGGACCGGTCCGCCGGGTGCCGAAGCCGAGAGGGCGGACGTCGCCGGGCGACGACGCTCCCGATCGGTCGCAAAGCGGTCACGCTCCTGTGAGTCGGCTGACGGCGAGGGCCGGGACGGGTAGAACGGGCTGTCGGCGAGTGCCGGCGCTCCCGACACGCTCTCCGGAAGGCACGGCATGACATCCCCCTCGCATGCGCCCCGTCGACTCGTCCGGATCGGCGTCGCCGTCGTCGCGCTCGTGGCCCCGGTGGCCCTGGCCGGGCCGGCCTTCGCCAGCAGCACGGCCAACGAGATCGTCTACACCGCGGACGACAACAACGACGGCGTCTACAGCGTCGTGATCCGTGACCTGGAGAGCCGGCGCGTGACGACGGTGCTCCCGGCCGACACGACCAACCAGTGGATCTACGACGAGCCGGAGCTCTCGCCCGACGGCACCCGGGTGGCGCTGTCCACCGACCGCGGCGGCTCCTCGGAGCTCGACGAGGCCATCGCGGTCGTCAACCGCGACGGCACGAACTTCCGCCGGCTGACCACGCCCCCCGCGCCGGTCGAGTCCGGGACGACGACCACCCTGTCCATCGACGTGGCCGCCGCGTGGTCGCCGGACGGGACCCGGATCGCGTTCACGCGCATCACCATCACGGCCGACGACGACCTGAACGTCGAGCCGACCGTGGACACCAGCATCCTCGTGGTGCCGGCCGCCGGTGGGGCGGCCACGCCGCTCGCCGGGGCCGAGAACGGCTACACCGCCGACTGGAGCCCGGACGGCACCAAGATCGTCTTCGCGGACTTCCCCGACGCCTCGACCGACGACTCCGGCCCGCTGACCGTCGTGAACAGCAACGGCACCGGCAGCCCCGTCGTCCTCGGCGTCAGCGGGCAGCAGCCCGCGTGGTCGCCTGACGGCAGCACCATCGCCTACGCGACGGTCACCGCACGCGACAGCAACCGCACGCGGGCGTGGGACACCACCCAGATCGCCACCGTCCCCGCCACCGGCGGCGCCGAGCGGCGGCTCGCGCCGACCCAGCCCGGAAGCGCGCCGACCGTGGCGGAGTACCCCGCGTGGACCCCCGACGGCGAGGCGATCGTCTACGACGTCTACCCCTACAGCGCGACCGACCCGTTCCCCCCGGGCGACCTGTGGGCCGTCGACCGGAACGGCGTCCGCGCCGGCCGGGTCACCGCGACCGCCGGCGACGAGGCGCAGCCGCACGTGCAGGGCCCGGCCCCGTCGTCGGTCAGCGCCGGGACCGCGTCGACGTACACCCCCGTCACGCCCAAGCGCATCCTCGACACCCGCAGCGGGCTCGGGGCGGCGGCCGCCAAGGTCGGCCCGGGCAGCTCGATCAACCTGACCGTGCACGGCGTCTCGACCGCCGAGGGCGCGGTCCCGTCGAACGCGTCCGCCGTGGTGCTCAACCTGACGGTGACGGGCACGACGTCCGGGACGGACGTCCGCGCCTATCCCGCCGGCACCCCGGTCCCCGGCGCCAGCAACCTCAACGCAGGTGCGGGCCAGACGGTCCCGAACCTCGTCACCGTGCGGATCGGCTCGGGCGGTGCGATCAGCCTCTACAACAGCGGCGGCACCGTGCACCTGATCGCCGACATCGCCGGCTACTACACCCCGGACGCCGCCGGGGCCGGCTTCGCGCCGGTCGACCCGAGCCGCATCCTCGACACGCGCAGCGGGGTCGGCGGAGCGACCGCGAAGGTCGGGCCGGCGTCGTCCATCGACCTGCAGGTCACCGGCGCGCTGACCACCGCCGACGGCGCCACCGTCAGCGTCCCGGCCGACGCCCGGGCCGTCGTCCTCAACGTGACCGCGACCGGCGCGACCGCCACGACCGACGTCCGCGTCTACCCGACGCCGACCGACGGGGCGGTGCCCGAGGTCAGCAACCTCAACGTGCGGGCCGGCCAGACCACGCCGAACCTCGTCACCGTCGCCGTCGGGCAGGGCGGCAAGGTGCGGCTGCGCAACGGCGCCGGCTCGGTCAACCTGATCGCCGACCTCGCCGGCTACTACTCGGCGAGCGCCCCGGGCCGCTTCGTGCCGGTGGCGCCGACCCGCTTCCTCGACACCCGCAGCGGCGTCGGCGGCGCGCCGATCCCGGTCACGGCCGGCGGGCACGTCGACCTCAAGGCCGCCGGTACCCGCGGCGTACCCGCCGGGGCGACCGCGGTCGTGCTCAACCTGACCGGCACCGGTGTCTCCGCCAGCACCGACGTCCGGGCGTTCCCGGTGGGCGCGGCGACGGTCCCGACCGTCAGCAACCTGAACCTCACCCAGGGGGCGACGCGGGCGAACCTCGCCATCGTGAAGACCGGCACCGACGGGCGGGTCCGGATCCGCAACGGCGCGGGCTCGGTCAACCTGATCGGCGACCTCGCCGGCTACATGATCGGCTGAGCCTCCGGGGCAGCCCCCCCCGCACTCCCCGACGATCTTCGTCTCGTTGTGGCCCGCTGAGCGTGGGACACCCACGACAGGACGAAGATCGTTGCGGTTGAGGGGCCCCACACGGGCGGTCGCGCGGTGGTAGGAAGCGGCTCCACTCCTGC
>SCTD01000598.1 GCA_004299215.1 Frankiales bacterium
ACGTTGTACGCGGCGGCGACGCCCTCGACGCCGAGCACCGACGCGAGGACCGCGGTGCGCAGGAAGCCGGTGCCGCGGGAGGCGATCGTGCCGAGCGCCATGGTCCTGGTGGACCGGCCGAGATCGTCCGGCCGGCCGTCGGGGCCCTCGCTCACGCGGCGTCCGCGGGCCGGCGGAGCGCGCGGCGGGTGATGCGGAAGCCCGCGGCGATGAGCAGGACCGCGGCGGCGACGCCCGTGACGGCGAGCGCGACCCGGCCGTACTGCGTGGAGCGGACCTCCAGCCCCACCTCGTCGCCGAAGGCGTCGCCGTTCCGGTCGATGAGGGTGGCGCGTACGACGAAGCGACCGGAGGTGCGCGGCTCGACGCGGATCGGGATCTGGGTGGCGTTGCGCGCGGGGATGACCTGGACGCCGGTGGCGCTGGAGGACAGCCGGGCCGCGCTGGTCTCGTCGAGACGGACGCCGACGTTGACCGGCTGGTCGAGCTCGTTCTGGACCAGCAGCTGCAGGGTGCCGGACTCGCCGGTGAGCAGCACCGGCTTGCTCACCAGCCGGATCTGGTTGCGCAGGTTGCGCACGTCGTCCTCGAGCAGGTCGAGCATCCGGCGCCCGTCGGCGGGGGCGTCCCGCCAGGCCGTCGAGGCGGCCCGCCCGCTGGCACGGAGCAGCCGGGCCCGGGTGGCGGTCGCCTCGTCGGTCCCGTCGACCAGCACCGCCTCGGTGAACTGGTCGGCGTCGAGCCGGACCGCCGCCAGGCGCTCGAGGAAGGCCGGCGAGAGCTCGCGGGTGCGGTCGTCGGAGGGCTCCCCCGCGGTGCGCTCCTCGGCCGGGGCCGGCCCCTGGTCGTCGGGCAGGATCGCGCAGCGCTCCCGAGCGGCGGCGACGTCGGCGAGCGCGACCGGGCACAGCCACGGCAGCCGTCCCGTGTCGGCGATCATCGCAGCCGCGAGTCCGGCCTGCGCGACGTCGGCGTCGCGCGGCGGTGCGATCAGCAGCGTGCGTGACTGGCTGGGCAGCTCCGCGGCGATCATCGCGGTCTCGGCGATGAAGCGCTGCTCGGCCAGCCGCGGCCCCTGCCAGCCCGTCGGGTCCGGCGTGACGAGCGCGGAGAGCACCGGCTCGGCGACCAGCCCGGTCACCTCCCCGAGCGCTGACGGGAGCTCGGTCCGTGCGCTCGGCGTCCGGTTGCGCGAGGTCGACACCGGGGCGAGCGCGTCCTCGTCGAGCACGACGGCGGTCGCCTGCCCGCCGACCAGGACGTCGAGGGCGGCGGACGTGAGCGGCCCGGGCGGGGGCCAGGCGACCGAGGTCAGCGGGGACCGGTCCGAGTCCGGCTCGTACAGCAGGTCGCGCACCTCGGCCTGCCCCAGCTTGCGCAGCTGCTCCGCCTCGTCGCTCAGCCCGCGGCCTGTCCGGGTCATCGCCACGACGTCGGGGTCGCCGAAGGGCAGCGCCAGCACGTCGCTCTCGCGCGCGGCAGCGCGCAGCCCGACGAGCCACTGCTCCGCGGCCGGCGAGGCGTCGTGGTCGACGCGCCGGCCGTTCTCGAGGACGGTGTAGTCGCGGACCATGGCCTCGACGCTGTAGACCAGCGCCGGGTCGACGCCGTACGTCAACGGCACCGGCTCGCCGCGACACCCGGCGCTGCTCTCGCGCGGGGTGCCCTCCGGCGGTGTCGCGGTCGCGTCGCAGCTGCCCTTGGCGCCTTCGCGGGCGGCGAGCAGCAGCTCCTGCAGCCGCCCCCGGGGGGTGTCCTCGTCGCCGGGCGAGACGAGGGCGGCGAGCTCGTCGTCGAGCATGACCTCTGCCGGCGCGCGGCGCGGCTGGTCGACCAGCGGCCACAGCCAGGCGACCCGGGTCGGTGCCGGCGGACCGTCGGGGAACCACGGGACGAAGGTGCTCGCCAGCCCGAGCGGCGTGCGCGAGCGCTCGCCGCCGTAGCGGGCGCGGGCCTGGACGGCGAGCGGGTAGACGCCGAGCCCGCCGGTCAGCTGCAGGTCGCGGACCAGCAGCCGCAGGTCGAACGTCGTCGTCTCGCCCGGCGCGAGCTCCGTCGCCGCGGCGGGCCGGGTGAGCCGTCGCCGGCCCAGCGCGGGCTCGTCCTCGGCCTGCTGCAGCTCGCCGCGGCTGCGGATGACGCGTCCGGTGGAGAGCCGGACCTCGAGCCCGTCGAGCGCCTCGGCGCCGCAGTTGCGCAGCCGGCCGGCGATCTGGAACGGCTGGTCCCCACGGCTCGGCGCTCGCGGCAGGAGCGTCGTCACCTCCACGCGCACGGGCGACTCGTCCGAGGCGCCCTCGCAGCCGGCGGCCACCGACAGCGACGGGGTGGGCGACGGCGAGGTCTCCCCGGCGACGGCCGGCAGCACGAGCAGCGGTGCCAGCACCGCCAGCCCGGTCGCGGCGCAGAGCAGGCGGGCCCGCCTCACGACAGGCGTCAGGCCGTCTCGGCGAGCAGCACCGGCACCCGCTCGAGCAGCCGGCGCTCGTCGGCGTAGGCGAGCCGCGCCGCCAGCTCGTCCAGCGGCACCCAGGCCACCTCGCTCACCTCGACGTCCTCGTCGGAGAGCTCCAGGCCGTCGACCGGGTCGGCGGCGAGCAGCAGGTAGTGGTGCACCGTCTTGTGCACGCGCCGCCCCTCGGCCACGAACCAGAAGTCGATCGTGCCGAGCTTGCCGATCACCCGACCGGCGATCCCGGTCTCCTCCTCGACCTCGCGCACGGCCGTCTCGGGCTCGGTCTCGCCCGGCTCGACGTGGCCCTTCGGCAGCGACCACAGCAGCCGGCCCCGCCGGTCCAGCCGGCCGATCAGCGCACCGGAGGCGCCCGGCCCGAGGCGGTCCAGCACCAGCCCGCCGGCGCTCGTCTCGTCGACCCGGCGCAGCGGGCGACGGCCCGAGGACGACCCCTGCCCGGGCGTGGGAGGCGACGGAGGGG
>SCTD01000599.1 GCA_004299215.1 Frankiales bacterium
CCCGCACTCGTGCTCGTCGGCGCCCAGTGGGGCGACGAGGGCAAGGGCAAGGCCACCGACCAGCTCGGGGGCTCGGTCGACTACGTCGTGAAGTTCAACGGCGGCAACAACGCCGGCCACACCGTCGTCATCGGCGAGGACACCTACGCGCTGCACCTGCTGCCCAGCGGGATCCTGTCACCCGGCTGCACGCCGGTGATCGGCAACGGCGTGGTGGTCGACCTGTCGGTGCTGTTCGAGGAGATCGACGCGCTCGAGGCGCGGGGCGTCTCCTGCAGCAAGCTGCTGCTGAGCGCCGACGCGCACCTCATCGCGTCCTACAACCGCACCCTCGACCGGGTCGCCGAGCGGTTCCTCGGCAAGCGCAAGATCGGCACCACCGGCCGGGGGATCGGCCCGACCTACGCCGACAAGATGAACCGCATCGGCATCCGCGTGCAGGACCTGTTCGACGAGGGGATCCTGCGGCAGAAAGTCGAGGCGGCGCTCGACATGAAGAACCAGGTCCTCGTCAAGGTCTACAACCGCAAGGCGGTCGAGTCGGAGGCGGTGGTCGAGGAGCTGCTGTCGTACGTCGACCGGGTCCGGCCGATGGTCGCCGACACCGGTCTGGTGCTGAACGAGGCGCTCGACCGCGGCGAGACCGTGCTGCTCGAGGGCGGCCAGGCGACGCTGCTCGACGTGGACCACGGCACCTACCCCTTCGTCACGAGCTCCTCCGCGACCGCGGGCGGCGCCTGCACCGGCAGCGGGATCGGGCCGCGCCGCGTGGACAAGGTGATCGCCGTGGTGAAGGCCTACACGACCCGCGTCGGCGAGGGCCCGTTCCCCACCGAGCTGCTCGACGCGGACGGCGAGCGGCTCCGCGCGAACGGCCACGAGTTCGGCACCACGACCGGCCGCCCGCGCCGCTGCGGCTGGTACGACGCGGTCATCGCCCGCTACGCCGCGCGCGTCAACGGCGTCACCGACTTCGTGCTCACCAAGCTCGACGTCCTCACCGGCTGGGAGAAGGTCCCGGTCTGCGTGGCGTACGACGTCGACGGCACGCGCTTCGACGAGATGCCCATGACGCAGACCGACTTCCACCACGCGACGCCGGTCTACGAGCTGCTCGACGGCTGGGACGAGGACATCACCGGCGCCCGCACCTTCGACGACCTGCCCAAGAAGGCGCAGGCGTACGTCACCGCGCTCGAGCAGATGAGCGGCGCGCCGTTCGCCTCCATCGGCGTCGGGCCGGACCGCGAGCAGACGCTGGAGCTCCGCCCCCTGCTCTAGCGTCTGAGCCCATGCAGCGCATCGAGATCACCCAGGACTTCGCCCTTCCCGTCGAGCGGGTCTACGCCTACCTCGCCGAGCACGAGAACCTCGGCCCGCTGTTCGGCGCGCGGATCAGCCGCGTCCGCGACGGCCACGACAGCCGCAACGGCGTCGGCTCGGTCCGCAGCCTCAAGCTCGGCCCGCTGCCGGCCTTCGAGGAGACGGTCACGCAGGCGGTGCCGAACGAGCTGATCGTCTACCGCATCACCAAGGGCAGCCCGCTGCGCAACCACCACGGCGAGATGCACTTCGCCCCAGCGGGTTCCGGGTCGAGGCTGACCTACGTCATCGAGTTCGGGGCGGTCGTCCCGGGGCTCGACAAGGTCATCGCGACCGGCCTGGAGCGCGGGATCCGCAAGAACCTCCCCGCCGTCGACCAGCGGGCCTAGTCCGGGCGCTCGGCCAGCCC
>SCTD01000600.1 GCA_004299215.1 Frankiales bacterium
GATCTCGTCGCGCAGGTCCTCGGGGCAGTCGCCGGCGCGGTGCTCGCCAACCTGATGTACGACCTGCCTGCCGTCAGCGCGGCCACGACCGAGCGCAGCGGCGGGCACCTGTGGCTGTCCGAGGTCGTGGCGACCACGGGCCTGCTGCTCGTCGTCTTCGCCCTGGCCCGCTCGGGACTGGCCCGGCGGTCGCCGGCGCTCATCGCCGGAGCGGTCGGGTCCTACATCGCGGGCGCGTACTTCGTGACCAGCTCCACCAGCTTCGCCAACCCGGCGGTGACGGTCGGCCGCGCCTTCAGCGACACCTTCGCCGGGATCGCACCCGGCAGCGTCCCTGGTTTCGTGCTCGCGCAGCTGGTCGGGCTGGCCGTCGGGATCGGCCTGCTGCTCGCGCTCTACCCGGTCGGCGCTCCGCACGCCGAGGGTGACGTCCTCGTCCCGGAGGAGACCTCATGACGCCGCCCGTCGTGCTCTTCGCCTGCGTCCACAACGGCGGCCGGAGCCTGGCCGCGAAGGTGCTCACCGCCCACTACGGGCAGGGACGCGTCGACGTCCGCTCGGCCGGCAGCGAGCCCGGCGACAGCCTCAACCCCGCGGTCGTGCAGGTGCTCGAGGAGCGGGGTCTGTCCACCGCCGGCGAGCGCATGATCGACTGGCCGCTGGACGACCCGAAGGGTCAGCCGCTCGAGGTCGTCCGGCGGATCGTCGACCAGGTCGACGACCGCGTGCGCGACCTGCTCGCCGAGCTCGTCCCGGACCTGCAGCTGCCGCCTAGGAGCTGAGCGACCGCAGTCGCTCGCGCGTCTTGCGCTGGGCCAGCACCGGGACGAATCCTCGTACCGGCGCGGTGTCGAACTCCCGCACGATCTCGCCGAAGCGGGCGTCCACCTCGCCGGCGGGCAGCCGACCGGCGAACTCGGACACCAGCGCGTCGCGCGCCGCCGCCAGCTGGCGCTGCTCGTCCTCGAGACCCATGCCGCTCCCCTTCGCCGGTGAACTCCACCAGCGTGCGGCCCGTCGGTGAACGCCAGGTGAACGACACGCTGCCGGCGGGCGACGAATCCTCAGCCGAAGCGGCCGGTGATGTAGTCCTCCGTGCGCCGTTCGGTGGGGTTCGTGAAGATCTTGGCGGTGTCGTCGATCTCGACCAGCCGGCCGGGCTCGCCGGTCGCCTCGATCGAGAAGAAGCCGGTCCTGTCCGAGACCCGCGCGGCCTGCTGCATGTTGTGGGTCACGATCACGATCGTGTAGTCCGTCTTCAGCTCCTCCATCAGGTCCTCGATGGCGAGCGTGGAGATCGGGTCGAGCGCGGAGCACGGCTCGTCCATGAGCAGCACCTCGGGCTTGACGGCGATCGCGCGGGCGATGCAGAGCCGCTGCTGCTGGCCACCGGACAGGCCGGCCCCGGGCCGGTCGAGCCGGTCCTTGACCTCCTTCCAGAGGTTGGCGCCCTTGAGGGACCGCTCCACGACCTCGTCGGTCTCGCTCCGGGACACCCGTCCGTTGAGCTTCAGCCCGGCGACGACGTTCTCGTAGATCGACATGGTCGGGAACGGGTTGGGGCGCTGGAAGACCATGCCGACCTTGCGGCGCACGTCGACCGGGTCGACGCCGGGGGCGTAGACGTCGTCGTCGTCCAGCAGGATCCGCCCCTCGACGCGCGCGCCGGGGATCACCTCGTGCATGCGGTTGATGGTCCGCAGGGCGGTGGACTTGCCGCAGCCGGACGGGCCGATGAACGCCGTGATCGCGTTCTCCTCGATCACCAGCGACAGGTCGTCGATCGCCTGGAACCTGCCGTAGTAGGCGTTCACGGACTCGAGGGTGATGCGCTTGGCCACGCCGGGCAGCGTAGGTGGGCTCCGGCGGCAGAACGCTCCCGTCGACGACAGTTCGCCGAGTGTTCACCTTGCGCGGAGGCCCGCGTCCCCGATCGCTGCCTAGCGTGGGCGCATGCGCACCGCCCGGATCGCTGCCGCCCTCGTCGCGGCCTCGCTCCCGCTGACCGCCTGCTACTCCGACGCCAACCAGGGCAACGCCGGCGCCGTCTCGACCGGGCTCTCCGGTCAGGTGGCCGGTGCGGGCTCCAGCGCCCAGTCCGCGGCGATGCAGGCGTGGATCGCCGGGTTCCAGAGCGCGAACTCCGAGGTCACCATCAACTACGACCCGGTCGGGTCCGGCGGTGGCCGCGACCAGTTCGCCGAGGGGGGCGTCGACTTCGCCGGCAGCGACCGCGCCTTCGAGCGGGAGGAGCTCGCGGAGGCCGCGAAGCCCTGCAAGGGCGGCTCGGTCCTGCAGCTCCCGCTCTACGTCAGCCCGATCGCGGTCGCCTTCAACCTCGAGGGCGTCGACGAGCTCAACCTCTCGGCGAAGGTCCTGGCCGGCATCTTCGACCAGAAGATCCGCCGCTGGGACGACCGGTCGATCGCCGCGGACAACCCGGGCCTCGACCTGCCCGACCTCGAGATCACGCCGGTCAACCGGCAGGACGACTCCGGCACGACCGAGAACTTCACCGACTACCTCCACGCGGCCGCGCCCGAGCAGTGGCCGCACGAGCCCGACGGCGTCTGGCCGGTGCCGGGCGGGGAGGCGGCCAACGGCAACTCCGGCGTGGTGCAGGCGATCGCCGCCGGTGAGGGAGCCATCGGCTACGCCGACGCGAGCCAGGTCGGCGGGCTCGGCATCGTGTCGGTCGGCGTCGGCGACGGCTTCGTCCCGTACTCGCCGGAGGCCGCCGCCGCGATCGTCGAGGCCTCGCCGCGCGAGTCCGGGCGCGGTCCCGGCGACCTGGTGGTCGAGCTCGAGCGCGACACCACCGACAGCGGGCAGTACCCGATCGTGCTCGTCAGCTACAGCATCGCCTGCTCTCGGTACGACGACCCGGTCGTGGCCGAGCTCGTCGCGGCCTTCCTGTCGTACGTCGCGAGCGAGCAGGGGCAGGCGGTGGCCGCGCAAACCGCGGGATCCGCGCCGCTCGCACCCGGGCTGCGCTCCGACGTGCTGGAGGCGATCGCGCTGATCGAGGGGACCGCATGACGACACCGGCCAAGGTGCGGCTGGGCGACCGGGTCTTCGCCGGCCTGTCCACCGGCTCCGGCGTGCTGATCCTGCTCGTGCTGGCCGGGGTGGCGCTCTTCCTCGTCGTCGAGTCGCTGCCGGTGCTCACGGCCGACCCGAGCGAGCTCCCGGGCGAGCGGACCTTCTGGTCCTACCTCGGACCGCTCGTGTTCGGCACCCTCGTCGCCGCCCTGCTCGCGCTGCTGTTCGCGGTGCCGCTGTCGATCGGCATCGCGCTGTTCATCAGCCACTACGCGCCGCGCCGGCTGGCCCGCAGCCTCGGCTACGTCATCGACCTGCTGGCCGCCATCCCGAGCGTCATCTACGGGTTGTGGGGCGCGCTCGTGCTCGCGCCGTACCTCGTCCCGACCTACCGCTGGCTGGCCGAGAACGCCGGCTGGATACCGCTGTTCGCCGGGCCCGCGTCGTCCACCGGCCGCACGATCCTCACCGCCGGGCTGGTGCTGTCGGTGATGATCCTGCCGATCATGTCGGCGATCAACCGCGAGGTCTTCCTGCAGACGCCGAAGCTGCACGAGGAGGCGTCGCTGGCCCTGGGGGCCACCCGCTGGGAGATGATCCGGATGACGGTCCTGCCCTACGGCCGCTCCGGCATCGTCAGCGGCGCGATGCTCGGCCTCGGTCGCGCGCTCGGCGAGACGATCGCGGTGCTGCTCGTGCTCTCGGCGTCGGGCGCGGTGACCGTCAACCTGATCAGCCAGTCGAACCCCTCGACCATCCCGGCGAACATCGCCGCGCAGTTCCCCGAGGCGACCGGCATCACCGTCAACCTGCTCATCGCGAGCGGGCTGGTGCTGTTCGTCATCACCTTCGCCGTGAACTTCGCGGCCCGGGCGATCCTGGCCCGGCGGTCCGAGTTCGACGGGGCGGCCGGCTGATGCCCGGGCCCATCACGACTGCCGCCCTGGTCGGTCTCGTCGCCGTCGTCCTCACCTACGTCGTCACCCGGATCCGCTCGGGCCGCCGGCGCGCCACCGACCGGACCGTCACCGTGATCGTGGCGCTCGCCTTCCTGCTCGCGCTGCTGCCGCTGACCTCGCTGCTGTGGACCGTGCTCAGCCGCGGCACCGGCCGGCTCGACCTCGACTTCTTCGCCCTGACGATGCGCAACATCGTCGGCGAGGGTGGCGGCGCCCGGCACGCCATCCTCGGCACGCTCATCGTCACGGGGCTGGCGTCGCTGATCTCCGTCCCCGTCGGCCTGCTCACCTCGATCTACCTGGTGGAGTACGGCCGGGGTCGGCTGGCGCGCGCCGTCACCTTCCTGGTCGACGTCATGACGGGCATCCCGTCGATCGTCGCCGGCCTGTTCGCCTACGCCTTCTTCGTCATCTTCTTCGGCCCCGGCATCCGCTTCGGCCTCGGCGGTGCGGTCGCGCTCTCGGTGCTGATGACACCCGTGGTCGTGCGCGCCTCGGAGGAGATGCTGAAGCTGGTGCCCGCGGAGCTGAGAGAGGCGTCGTATGCCCTCGGCGTCCCGAAGTGGCGGACGATCCTGAAGGTGGTGCTGCCGGTCGCGGCGGCGGGCATCGCGACCGGCACGACGCTGGCCATCGCCCGTGTCATCGGGGAGACCGCGCCGCTGCTGCTCATCGCCGGCTACGCCTCCAGCCTCAACCTCGACCCGCTCGAGGGCCGGATGGCGACGCTGCCGGTCTACGCCTTCTACTCCTTCACCCAGCCCGGCGTGCCGCCCCAGGCGGGCATCGACCGGGCGTGGACCGCGGCGTTGGTGCTGATCCTGATCGTGCTGCTGCTCAACCTCGCGGCGCGGCTGATCTCGCGGATGTTCGCCCCGAAGGGGATGCGCTGAGGGCGTACGACCGCTCGGCGGCGACCAGCAGCACGCCGGCCGCGAGGGAGCACACGGCGACGGCGATCATCGCCGGGTCGTAGCCGACGGCGCTGATGACGAGCCCCGCGGTCACCGGCGCGGCGACCCGGCCGGCGCCGATCGCCAGTGCCTGCCGGCCGGAGACGGATCCGAAGACGC
>SCTD01000601.1 GCA_004299215.1 Frankiales bacterium
GGATCCTGCTGCCGGGGAGTGACGGCGGTCCGCACGGGGAAGCGAGAACTCATGGAGCACTTCGAGATCGCGACCGTTGCCGAGCAGAGCGCCGACTTCCGCCGGGTGCTGTTCACCGGCGAGCACACCCAGCTGGTGATCATGACGATCCCGCCCGGTGGGGAGATCGGCGAGGAGGTGCACGACGAGAACGACCAGATCCTGAGCTTCGTCAGCGGGATCGGCCGTGCCGTGGTGTCCGGCAAGGAGCGCAAGATCAAGGCCGGTGACGTGGTCGCCGTGCCTGCCGGGCTGAAGCACAACTTCATCAACGAGGGGCCGAACCCGCTCGTCCTCTACACCGTCTACGGCCCGCCGGACCACTCCGCGGGCGCGGTGCACAGGACCAAGGAGGAGGCCGACCGCCTCGAGGAGCAGGGCAAGGACGAGCCCCCGCAGAGCTGACCCGGCGCGGGGACTCAGGGGTCGACGACGCGGATCCACACCTGGCGCAGCTGGTCGTACGACGCCTCCAGCACCTTCAGCCGCGGATCCGGGCCGTCGAGCAGCCGGCCGGTGACCAGCGGCCGCAGCGGCTCCAGCCGGCGGTCGGCGAGCACCTCGTCGACCGCCGTCCGCTCGCCTCCGACGACGACGGCGTCGAGCGTGCCGACGACCGGCAGCAGCACGCGCGCAGCCGTGTCCGCCGACGCCTGCAGCATCACCCGCACCTGGCCGTCGCGGCGGCGCGAGAAGCGCTGCTGCGACTGGCCTCCCGCGGCGATCCGTCCGTGCACCTGCCGTGTCGTGACCTTCGAGTCGACCAGCCGCGGCCCGTCGAAGACACCGCAGGCGCAGCCGCCGAGGCGGACGAGGAGCACGCCGACCCGCCGGTCCCGCAGCACGTGCTCGACGAGCCCGCCGGTGAGCGGCGGGAACGGCACCTCGACCTCGGCGACGGCGCCGTCCTCGGCGACCAGCCGCACGACGGAGGCGTCGAAGGTGCGCTCGACCGCGCCGTGCCGGCTCGCGAAGCCGTCCAGCCACCGCTGCAGCCGCTCCGGGGACGTCGTCACCCAGCGGCCGCCACCGGCGGCCGGACGCGCCGTCACGGCGCGACCGCGTCGGACTGCCAGGAGTGCCAGAGCGCGGCGTAGGAGCCGCCGAGCGCGAGCAGCTCCTCGTGGCTGCCGAGCTCGGTGACCCGGCCGTCCTCCACCACGGCGACCCGGTCGGCGTCGGAGGCGGTGTGCAGCCGGTGCGCGATCGCGACGACGGTGCGACCGGTCACGACGGCGGCCAGCGACCGCTCCAGGTGCCGGGCAGCGCGCGGGTCGAGCAGCGACGTGGCCTCGTCGAGCACCAGCGTGTGCGGGTCGGCGAGCACCAGCCGGGCCAGCGCGACCTGCTGGGCCTGGGCCGGTGACAGCGCGAGAGCGCCCGCGCCGACGGCGGTCTCGAGACCGGACCGCAGCGCCCGCACCCACGTGTCGGCATCGACGGCGGCGAGCGCCGACCACAGCTCCTCGTCGGTCGCGGTCGGTCGCGGCAGCCGCAGGTTGTCGGCGAGCGTCCCGACGAAGACGTGGTGCTCCTGCGTCACCAGGGACACCTCGGTGCGCAGCCGCTCGAGCGGCAGGTCGAGCATCGGCACGCCGCCCAGGGTGACCGAGCCGGTCCGCGGGCCGTGCACCCCGGCGAGCAGTCGGCCCAGGGTCGACTTGCCGGCGCCGGACGGGCCGACCACGGCGAGCCGCTCCCCCGGCCGCACCGCGAGCTCCAGCCCGTGCAGCACGTCGTGCCCGGGCCGGTAGGCGAAGCGGACGTCGTCGGCGGTGAGGTCCTCGCCGACCGGCTGGCGCCCGCTGACCGTCCGGTCGTCCGGGACGTCCGCCACCCCGATCAGCCGGGCCAGCGACGAGGCGCCGACCTGCAGCTCGTCGAGCCAGCTCAGCACCCGGTCGAGAGGGTCGATGAGCAGCTGCACGTAGAACGCGACGGCGGTGACCTCGGCGAGCGATGCGAGCCCGCGCGCGTGCAGCCAGCCGCCGAGCAGCACGACGCCGACGAGCGGCAGCGCGTAGGACAGGTCGATGAAGGGGAACCAGATCGTCCGCAGCCGCAGGGTGTAGCGCTCTGCGGCGGACGCGAGAGCGAGGTCGTCGTCGTGGCGCCGCTGCCGCGCGGCCTGCCGGCCGAGCGCCTCGGTGGTGCGGGCGCCCTCGGCGCTCTCCGCGATCCCGCCGGTCATGGTGGCCGGCGCGATGCTGGTCGCAGCACCGATCATCCACTTCTCGACGCGGTGGTACCTGCACCGCGCTCCCGACGGCTACCTGCGGGAGCGGTCCACCTGGGCCACCATG
>SCTD01000602.1 GCA_004299215.1 Frankiales bacterium
ACGATGGCCTTCTGGCTGTCGCGCTCGACGTGCACGGTCGCGAAGATGTCCAGCAACGGGCGGTCGTCGGGGCGGTCCTCGCGCAGGTTCATCTCCTCGACCGTGACGGCCAGCGAGTGCGGCAGCTCGTCGCGCACGCCCTCGAGGGCGGCCTCGCGGATCAGCTCGGCGATCATCACCTGCTCGGGCTCGTCGGTGAGCTCGCCGTCCGGGAAGAGCGCCGGGCCCTCGGGCAGCCGGGCGACGAGCAGGTCCGCGAGCAGGCCGACCTGGAAGTCCGACACCGCGCTGGTCGGCACGATCTCGGCCCAGTCGGCGAGCTGCGACACGGCCAGCAGCTGCTCCCCCACCTGCTGCTTGGAGACCTTGTCGGTCTTGGTGACCACGGCGATCACCGGGGTCTTCACCTGCGCCAGCTCCGCCGCGATGAAGCGGTCGCCGGGCCCGATCTTGTCGTCCGCGGTCACGCAGAAGCAGATGATGTCGACGCTCGCGTAGGTCTCGCGGACGATGTCGTTGAGCCGCTGGCCGAGCAGCGTGCGCGGCTTGTGCAGCCCGGGGGTGTCGACGACGACGAGCTGCGCGTCGGGCCGGTGCACGATGCCCCGCACGGCGTGCCGCGTGGTCTGCGGCCGGCTGCTCGTGATGGCGATCTTCTTGCCGATGAGCGCATTGGTGAGCGTCGACTTGCCGGCGTTCGGCCGGCCGACGAAGCAGGCGAAGCCGGAGCGGAAGGCCACGCCGTCCTCCGTCATGTGGTGATCGTATGGCGCACGGCGCCGTCGTCCCCGGCGAGCAGCAGGGGGACGCCGACGCCGAACTCGCGCAGCACGGCCAGATCGGCCTCCGACACCAGCGCCCCGCCGACGACAGCAGCGGCCTCGAACGCCCGCGCGCCGCTCGACGCGGCGGCCGCCACAGCGGCGCGCAGCGCGG
Organism: Frankiales bacterium; assembly: GCA_004299215.1. Classification (GTDB taxonomy): domain Bacteria; phylum Actinomycetota; class Actinomycetes; order Mycobacteriales; family SCTD01; genus SCTD01. The sequence continues at coordinate 937 of SCTD01000602.1, forward strand.
ACGTCGTCAGCGCGGGGTCGGCGTTCTCGACCGTCGCCCCGGCGTACGTGCGCCCGTCCGCGTCGCGGACCGCCGCTCCCTCCGCGACGCCCGTGTGCGGCACGTGCGCGCGCAGCCGGGCTCCCCTCGCGAGGGTGACGATCTTGACGTCCTCGGGGTCGAGGTCAGGCACTGGGCTCCTTCTCGGGTGAGTCGGCGCGGCGTACGAGCACCGTGCCGATGCGGTTGCGGCGCCCCTTGGCGCTCTCGGCGACGAGCACGAGCCCGCCGACCTCGACCGTCGCGCCGGGGATCGGCACGCGGCCGAGCAGCATCGCGAGCAGGCCGCCGACGGTCTCGACGTCGTCGTGCGGGAGCTCGACGCCGTAGAGCTCCTCGAGGTCCTCGACGGGCAGCCGCGCGGTCACCCGCCGCTGGTCGCCGTCGAGCTCCTCGACGGGCGGGGTCTCGCGGTCGTACTCGTCGGTGATCTCACCGACGATCTCCTCGAGCACGTCCTCCATGGTGACCAGCCCGGCGCAGCCGCCGTACTCGTCGATGACGACCGCGATGTGGCCGAGCTCTGCCTGCATCTCCCGCAGCAGCACGTCGATCGGCTTGCTCTCCGGGACGAAGACGGGCGCGCGCGCGACCTCCTCGACCTTGACGGTGCCGCCGCCCTCGGTGCGCTCCTTGCGGACGAGGTCCTTGAGGTAGGCCACGCCGACCACGTCGTCGGCGTTGTCGCCGACCACCGGGATGCGGCTGAAGCCGCTGCGCAGGGCGAGGTTCAGCGCCTGCCGGACGGTCTTGCCGCGCTCGATGCTCACGATGTCGGTGCGCGGCACCATCACCTCGCGCACCAGGGTGTCGCCGAGCTCGAAGACGGAGTTGATCATGTCGCGCTCGGAGCGCTCCACGACCCCGCGCTCCCGCGCGAGCTCGACCAGGTCGCGCAGCTCTGCCTCTGAGGAGAACGGCCCGTCGCGGAAGCCCTTGCCCGGCGTCAGCGCGTTGCCGACGAGGATCAGCAGGCGCGGGAGCGGGCCGAAGACACGGGTGAGCGCGAGGGCGACGCCGGCGCCGTGCAGCGCGACCGACTCGGCGTGCTGCCGGCCGAGGGTGCGCGGCGCGACGCCGATGAAGACGTAGCTGATGACGGTCATCACGCCGACCGCGATGAGGACGGCCTTCGAGCCGTCGACGCGGTCCACGGCGTACGACACGACGACCCCGGCCGCGGCGAGCTCGAAGAGCAGGCGCAGCAGGAGGAGCAGGTTCAGCGAGCGGGGCGGGTCGGCGAGCACCCGCTGCAGCCGCTCGGCCCCGCTGCGGCGGTCGCGGACGAGCTCCTCGACGCGCACGCGCGACACCCGGGCGAGCGCCACCTCGAGGCAGCCGAGCAGGCCGGCCAGCAGCACGAAGCCGACGGCGCTGACGAGCGGCAGGATCTCGGTGCTGGTCATCGGGGCGCAACGCTCATCGGACGCGGCGGCAGAGCGCCGGTCACCTGCCTTCGGACGGGGACGGAGAGTCGGCTCTCATGCTACGTGCCGCACCTCGGCGCGGCCCGTTGTTGGCAATGGTTTCCATGATGGCGTAGCCTGGGTGCATGCGCCTGCTCCCCGCCGCCCTCGCCACCGCCGCCCTCCTCGCCACCGCCTCCTGCGGAGGCTCGGACGGGACCGTCGAGGCGGCGGCGCAGGAGCGCCTCGACGTGACGGTCGGCTTCTACCCGTACGAGTTCGTCGCAGCGCGGGTCGGCGGCGACGACGTCTCGATCACCAACCTGACGCAGCCCGGCGGGGAGCCGCACGACCTGGAGCTCTCCCCCAGGCAGGTGGCATCGCTGCAGGAGACCGACCTGGTCCTCTACACCGCCGGCTTCCAGCCGGCGGTCGACGAGGCCGTGGAGCAGTCCGCGAACGACAGGTCGCTGGACCTGCTGACCGCGGTCGACCTGCTGGCCGGCTCGGACGAGCACGGGCACGAGGAGGAGGGCGAGCACGCCGAGGAGGGCGAGCACACCGACGAGGGCGGCAGCGACCCGCACGTCTGGCTCGACCCGGCCCGGCTCGCGACGATCGGGGACGCGGTCGCCGAGCGGCTCGGCGAGATCGACCCGGACCGTGCCGGCGACTACTCGCGCCGGGCGACCGAGCTGCGCCTCGAGCTGGAGGAGCTGGACGGCGAGCTGCGCGAGGGGCTGGCGGGGTGCGCCCGCACCGAGATCGTCACCAGCCACGACGCGTTCGGCTACCTCGCCGAGGCGTACGGTCTGGAGCAGGTCCCGCTCGCCGGCCTGTCGCCGGAGGACGAGGCCTCCCCCAAGCGCCTGGCCGAGGTGGCGCGCTACGCGAAGGAGAACGGCGTGACCACCATCTTCTTCGAGGAGCTGGTGAGCCCGAAGGTGGCCGAGTCCCTCGCTCGTGAGGTGGGCGCGACGGCGCAGGCGCTGAACCCGCTGGAGAGCCCGCCCGCCCAGGGCGACTACCTGACCGAGATGCGGGCCAACCTGCAGACCCTGCGCACGGCGCTCGACTGCCCGTGACGGACCCGGTGATCGACCTGCGCGGCGGGTCGGTCCACTACGACGGCCGCCCCGCCCTGGAGGCGGTCGACCTGCAGGTCGTCGCCGGTGAGGTCGTGGCCGTGCTCGGGGCCAACGGCTCCGGCAAGAGCACCCTCGTCCGCGCGCTGCTCGGGCTGGTGCCGCTCTCGGCCGGGCAGCTGTCGCTCTTCGGCACCCCCGCAGCGCACTTCCACGACTGGCCCCGCATCGGCTGGGTCCCGCAGCGCACGGCCGCCTCCACCGGCGTTCCCGCCACGGTGGGGGAGGTCGTCGCGACCGGGCGGCTCGCCGTGCGCGGGCTGCGCCCGGCGCGCGCCGCGGACCGCGTGGCCGTGGCGCGCGCCATCGACGCCGTGGGGCTGACCGCCCGGACGAAGGACAGCGTCGGCACGCTGTCCGGCGGTCAGCAGCAGCGGGTGCTCATCGCCCGCGCCCTCACCTGCGACCCGGACCTGCTCGTCCTGGACGAGCCGACGGCGGGCGTCGACGCCGAGTCGCAGCACGCACTCGCCGACACCCTCGCCGCCCTCGTCGCGGGCGGGACCACCGTGGTGGTGGTGACGCACGAGCTCGGGCCGATGAGCGACCTCGTCACACGCGCGGTGACGCTGGCCGCCGGCCGGGTCCTGCACGACGGGCCGCCGCCGGACCTCGACCACCTGCACCTGCACGACCCTCACCACGCGCACCCCGTGCACGGGCCGCACTCGCGGACGCGCAGCTCCACGTGGGGACTGCGATGAGCGCGCTGGAGTTCGACTTCATGCAGCGCGCGCTGGTGGCGGCGCTGCTCGTCGGCCTCACGGCACCCGCCGTGGGCGTCTTCCTCGTCCAACGGCGGCTGGCGCTGATGGGCGACGGCATCGGGCACGTCGCCCTCACCGGGGTGGCCCTGGGCTTCCTGCTGAGCACGGCCCCCGTGCTGACGGCCGTCGTCACGGCCATCGCCGGCGCGGTCGTCATCGAGCTGGTTCGCCAGCACGGGCGCACCGGCGGCGACGTCGCGCTGGCCCTGCTCTTCTACGGCGGGATCGCCGGCGGTGTGCTGCTGATCGGGCTGGCCCCGGGTGGCAGCAACGCGAACCTGCTCTCCTACCTGTTCGGGTCGCTGACGGCGGTCTCCCCCGCCGACGTGGTCGTCATCAGCGCGCTGTCGGGAGCCCTGCTGCTGACACTGGCCGTCGTGGGCCGGCAGCTGTTCGCGGTGTGCCACGACGAGGAGTACGCGCGGGTGGCCGGGCTGCCGGTGCGCACGCTGAACCTGCTGCTCGCCGTGTCCGCAGCGGTCACCGTCACGGTCGCGATGCGCGTGGTCGGGCTGCTGCTGGTGAGCGCGCTGATGGTCGTGCCGGTGGCCACGGCGCAGCAGCTGGTGCGCGGCTTCCGAGCGACCGTCGTCGTGTCGCTCGTCGCGGGCGTGCTCGCGGCGACCTCCGGCGTGCTGGGCTCGTACTACGTCGACGCCGCGCCGGGCGCGCTGATCGTGGTGCTCGCGCTCTGCGGCTTCGCAGTGGCTACTCTCGCCGGGACCCTGGTGCGGCGGCTGCGCGGCACCTCGACCGCCACGGCGTCCGAGACCGTGTCGCTGCTGCCTCGGGAGGCGCACCGGTGAGCGAACCAGCACAGGCCCTGCCCGGGGTGCGGTCGACCCGGCAGCGCACCGCGGTCGCGGACGTGCTCGGCCGCGTCGACGGCTTCCGCAGCGCGCAGGAGCTGCACGACCTGCTCCGCCACGAAGGCGCCTCGGTCGGGCTCACCACGGTCTACCGGCACCTGCAGGCGCTGTCGGACGCCGGCCAGGTCGACGTCCTGCGCACCGACGACGGGGAGGCCGTCTACCGCCGCTGCCCCACCGACGCCCACCACCACCACCTGGTCTGCCGCGCCTGCGGCCGGAGCGTCGAGATCGAGGGCCCAGAGGTCGAGGTCTGGGCGACCGAGGTGGCGGCCGAGCACGGCTTCTCCGACGTGAGCCACACCGTCGAGGTCTTCGGCACCTGCGCCGCCTGCGCGCGGAAGGCGCGCCGCGCCCGCAGCTGAGCCGCGTCAGGCGCGCTCGCGCTGCTCGGCCGGGCCGAGCGCGTCGGCGAAGGGGTCCTCCCAGGTCGGCTCTCCCACGAGCTCCTCGTCGGTCGCCAGGCACGCGTCGAGCAGGTCGTGCAGCGCGTCCGCGTCCACCCCCACCCCGGTCAGCACCAGCGAGCACTGCGGCAGCCCGCGCCAGCGCTCCGGGTCGCCGAAGTCGAGGCTGCCGCCGGCCGACTCCCACCGCACGCAGTCGCGCGGGCGGTCCGCCAGCCAGATGTGGCCCCGGCTGCGGACGACCTGCCCGATCACCTGCGGCAGCGCCGCGGAGAGCCGGGCCGAGTGCATGGGGCGCTCGGAGGTCCAGCGCAGCGTGGTGACGCCGCACTCCGGCACGCACAGCTCGACGGCGAGCGCCGCCAGCCGCTCCCGCTCCTCGGCGGTGCTGCGGGGGTCGCGCCTCCCGGTGCCGACGAGGTCCTCGCAGCCGACGCCGCCCGGGCCGACCGTCACCTGCAGCGCCAGCGGCGCCAGGTGCGAGAGCAGCGCCTGCAGGGTGCGTGCCTCCGCGGTGTCGAGCCGCTCGAGCCCGACCACGGCCAGCACGTCCGACTCCTCCAGCTGCCCCAGGACCAGACCTGCGGTGGAGCGCCGGTCCGTCGGCGCCGCTGCCAGTCCCCGATCGGCGAGCAGGTCGTCGCCTCCGACCTGCTCGCGCAGCAGCACCGCGTCGACCACCGTCGTGACGGTGTCGACCTCGGCCACGTCGGGGTCGACCGCGCCGAGGACGCTGTCCGGCTGCATCGCCGCCGGCAGCGCCAGCAGCACCTCGCGCCAGCGGTCCGCGACCGCCAGCAGCTGCAGCACCTCCGGCACGTCGGCGCGGACGGTGCACGAGAGGCAGCAGCCGACGAGCTCGAGCACCTCACGGTGCAGCGTGCCCGTGGCGTCGACGACCCGGCGCACCACCTGGATCCCTGTCGACTGCGGATCCACGTCGTACGCCACCGCGGCCAGTCCTGGACGGCGCAGCACGGCGCACCGCACGAGGTCGTCGCGCAGCGAGGTGGACAGGCCGGCCAGGACGGTGAGGGGGAACGGCATGGCAACAGGCTAGATGAAAACGATTCCCGATTACAAGCTGACCCGGCCGCGAGTCCGCTTCGTCGCGGGCACGGGCACCGGGCTGTGCGACGGCAGCAGCCCCGCCAGGGCCGCGGCCTCGAGGGTCTCCTCGGCCAGCAGCCGCTCCACGAGCACGTCGAGGGAGGCGCGGTGCGCGACGAGCAGATCGGTGGCGGCGCGCTCGGCACGCTCGAGCACCCGGAGCGTCTCGGCATCGAAGGCTGCGTGCGTCTCGGGTGCGAGATCGGCCGGCGCGACGTCACCGCCCAGGTAGCCGTCGGTGCCGGCGGCGAGCAGCCGCAGCCGGCCCAGCGGGGACAGCCCGTACCGCCCGACGACGTCACGTGCGAGCGCGGACGCGCGCTGCAGGTCGTCCTCGCCGCCGGTGGACCCCTCCCCCAGCACCAGCTGCTCCGCGGCGGTGCCGGCCAGCAGCGCCACCAGCTGCGCCTCCAGCTGCGACAGCGAGAGCACGACCAGGTCCTCGTCGGCGCCGGCGGTGACCCGCCCGGCCGCCCGACCCCGCGCCACCACCGACACCCGCGACACCTCGTCACCCTTGCCGAGCGCTCCGAGCACGACGGCGTGGCCGGCTTCGTGCACGGCCACGCGCCGCCGCTCGT
>SCTD01000603.1 GCA_004299215.1 Frankiales bacterium
CGGGCTCACCCCGTGCTTGCGGGCCGTCGCGGCGACCATGCGACGCACCTCGGCCTTGGAGGGGTGGCTGCGCGAGGCGAGGATCCTGCGGTTCTGCGCGACCGAGCTGCGGACCGCGCCGGGGATGGCGTGGCCGGCGTTGGTGGTCGGGACGCTGCTCGTCGCCGCGGCGCTGCCGCCGGGGATGCGCAGCCGCTTGCCGATGTAGATGGTGCTGCCCGACATGCCGTTGGCCTGGCGGATCGCCGCGCTGGTCGTGCCGTAGCGGACCGCGAGGTGGCTGAGCGTCTCGCCGCTGCGCACGACGTGGGTGCGCGCGGGGCCGGCCTTGGCGGCCCTGCCCGGGACCTTGAGGGTGTCGCCGATGTAGATCATGCCGTTGCCGGGGAGCTCGTTGAGCTCGCGCAGCGCCTTCACGCTGGTGCCGTGCTTCTTGGCGAGCTCCCACAGGGTGTCGCCGGACCGGACCGTGATGACCGACGGGGCGCCGGCGGTCACGACGACGGCGAGCGCGACGAGCACCCCGAGGGTGCGGCGGGTGCGCGGGCGGGTGCGGGCGACAGGCCCCAGGCGGGACGGCAGCGAGCGGGTCATTCGGGAAGCCCCAGACGGTCGGCAGCACAGCAGGACGCGCCTCGACCGTACGCACGAGTGACTCGTGTGACAAGTGGGGCTGAAGGTACTCCTGGTACTACATCGTTGTCATTCGCGACACGCCGCGACGACCGGGCCGACGGGGCCGGTCGCGAGGATGTGGCGATCTCGGGGCCGGGTCGAGCGTGCGAGATCGCCACGTCCTCCGAGGGCGACCGGCGGGCGGGGCCGCAGATCGGCCCCCTCCGGTCGTACGATGGGCTCGTCCAGACCGGGGAGCCCGTGCGAGACGGGCTGAGAGGCCGGCCGACCACCCGCGAGGGAGGCCGCCGGCGACCCGCAGCACCCGATCGGGGTCGTGCCCGCGTGGGGAGTCAGTCGATGCAGCAGGACCCGTGGGCCGTCGGCGGTCGCGCGCTCACCAGCCGTCTCCTCGTCGGCACCGGCAAGTTCCGCTCCCACGAGGTGATGCGCGACGCGCTGGTCGCGTCCGGGGCCGAGATCGTCACCGTCGCGCTGCGGCGGGTCGACCTCGACCGGGCGGCCATCAGCGGCGGGCCGGGCGGCGACGTGCTCGACTTCGTCCCCCCGGGCATGCACCTGCTGCCCAACACCTCGGGCGCCGTCGACGCCGACGAGGCGGTACGCCTGGCGCGCCTGGGGCGGGCCGGCACCGGCACCGACCTGGTCAAGCTCGAGGTCACCCCGGACCCGCGCACCCTGGCGCCGGACCCGATCGAGACGCTCAAGGCGGCCGAGAGGCTGGTGGCCGAGGGCTTCACGGTGCTGCCGTACTGCAGCGCCGACCCGGTGCTCTGCCGTCACCTCGAGGAGGCCGGCTGCGCGACGGTCATGCCGCTCGGCGCCTGGATCGGCAGCAACCGCGGCCTGCGCACGCGCGACGCGATCGAGGTCATCGTCGAGCAGGCCCACGTGCCGGTCGTCGTCGACGCCGGCCTGGGCGTCCCGAGCGACGCCGCGGAGGCGATGGAGATCGGCGCTGCTGCGGTCCTCGTCAACACCGCGATCGCCGTCGCCGCCGACCCGGTCACGATGGCCCGCGCCTTCGCGCTCGCCACCCGGGCCGGCCGGCTCGGCCACCTGGCCGGCAGGGGAGCCGTCCGCGAGACCGCCGAGGCGTCCTCGCCGCTCACCGGGTTCCTGACATGAGCCAGCCGCCCGGCCGCTTCGCCCGGCACCTGGCCGCGCTGCCGGAGCCGGCGCCGATGGACCTCGACCGCGCCCTCGCGCACCCCTCCCTCGACGCCCTCCCGGCCCTGCTCTCGCCGGAGGCGCTGCCCCGGATCGAGGAGCTGGCCCAGCGGGCCCGCGAGGTCACGCTGCAGCGCTTCGGCCGGGCCGTGCGGCTGTTCGCGCCGCTCTACGTGAGCAACGCCTGCCTGAGCTCCTGCACCTACTGCGGCTTCAGCAAGGGCCTCGACGTCGCCCGGCGCACCCTCACCGTCGACCAGGTCGTCACCGAGGCGCGCACCCTGGTCGACCGCGGCTTC
>SCTD01000604.1 GCA_004299215.1 Frankiales bacterium
GGCCGATGGCGTACTCCGCGGACTGCCGCTGCTTCCGCTACACCGGGGCGCTCCGCCGGATGTGATCGCGGGCGGTTCGGCGCGGTCGAGTTCCGGGCAGCCGGCCGGCACGACGACGCCGACGGGGGCCGTGGACCCGGCGTCCGACCTGGTCCGCTGATCGGGCGAGCGGGGCGCGACTGGCCTGCCGAGGACCGCCCTGGAAGGATCCGGCGCATGCAGGCCCTGCTGATGCTGCTGCTCGGTCTCGGCGGGCCGGCGGTCATCGCCGTGCGCCCGGTCGCCGCCAGCGCGACCGGCGACCCCATCGCGCACGAGATGATCCTGGAGCGCATGCGTCAGCCCCCGGCGATCGAGGAGTAGGTGGCCGCGTCCCATGGTCGGTCGTCTCGAGCTCGCCCCAGCCCTGGAGCGCCCGGACCTGCTCGCACCACCGGTAGCGGCGTTCCTGTCGCACTGGTCACGGGCCGGCGAGGTGCAGGTCGCCCCGATCGATCCGGACCTGGCTGACACCGAGGCGTTCTGCGCTGCCTACGACGTGGACCTGGCGCAGTCGGCGAACTGCGTCGTCGTGGCGGGAAAGCGGGGCGAGCAGCTGCGGCTGGCTGCCTGCCTGGTGCTCGCCACCACCCGCGCCGACGTCAACGGAGTCGTGCGGCGGCGACTCGACGCGCGCAAGGCGTCGTTCGCTCCGCTCGAGCAGACCGTCGGCGCCACCGGGATGGAGTACGGCGGGATCACGCCGCTCGGGCTGCCGGCCGGCTGGCCGGTCCTCGTCGACCCTGCCGTCGCCGCCGCCGGGCAGGTCGTCGTGGGCAGCGGCCTGCGCCGGTCCAAGCTCGTGCTGCCGGGGGCTGCGCTCGCCGATCTGCCCGGCGCCGAGGTGCTGTCGGGACTCGGGCGGGAGCTCTGAGCCGGCTGCTCCGCGGCCACGGAAACTGTCGGACCCCGCTGGCACTCTCGTCCTCCGGGTCGAGGAGAGAAGGTGGCGGATGTCCCTCCAGGACATGGCGCGATCGCATGTGAAGGAGCTCGCGCGCGAGGCGTTCGGGCTCGACGAGGTGGTCGTGGACGAGGACGGCGACCTGCCGTTCCCCTACGGGACGGCGATGGTCTACGTGTCCGTCGTCGGGCAGGGCCGGCTGGTCCGCGTCTGGTCGCGCGCGGTGCGCGGGATCGAGCTCAGGAAGTCGGTGCTGCGCGAGGTCAACGAGGTCAACGAGGGGCTGGTGATCGCCCGCGTGTGGGCCACCGGCGCCGAGGTGTGGGTGGAGGCATGCTTCCCGATCGAGGTGGCGCGCGCCCTGGACCTGCACTGCCTGGTGAGCGAGGTGGGGCGTACGGCGGACAGCTTCGGCTCGATGCTCGCGATGGTGCACGGCGGACGGGTCGCGATCCCCGAGGGGACGGCTCCGAGCGAGGAGCACGAGTGGGAGGACTGACGGCTCTGGTCCAATGGCGGCATGTTCCGACGCCGTCAGCCCGAGGCACCTGCTGCCGAGCCCGTCGACAGCTCCGCCGTGCAGGTGATCACGGACGCCACGTTCATGGACGCCACCGAGGGCGGGTGGACGGTCGTCGACTTCTGGGCCGCGTGGTGCGGGCCGTGCACGGCGTTCGCGCCGATCTTCGCCGCCGTCGCGTCGGCGCACGACGGACCCGTGCGCTTCGGGTCGTGCGACGTGGACGCCAACCCGGCGACCGCAGCCCTCGTGGGCATCCGCAGCATCCCGACGCTGGTCGTCTTCGGTCCGGACGGCAGCGAGGTGGGCCGCAGCACCGGTGCCGTCAGCCGGGGAGCCCTGGAGGCGACCGTCCGTCAGCTGCTCGCGAGGGAGTGACGCCATGACGCAGGACACGTGGACCGCCGTCGACGACTACATCGGGCAGGTCGTCGGAACCAGCGACGCGGCGCTCGAGGCCGCGCTGACCGAGAGCGCGCGCGAAGGGCTGCCGGCGATCAGCGTGAGCCCGCCGCAGGGCAAGCTGCTGCACCTGCTGGCGCGGTCCGTCCGCGCCCGCAGGATCCTGGAGGTCGGCACGCTCGGCGGCTACAGCGCGATCTGGCTGGCCCGCGCCCTGCCGGCGGACGGTCGGCTGGTCACCCTCGAGCTGGACGAGCACCACGCGCAGGTCGCCCGGGCCAACCTCGAGCGCGCCGGTCTGGCCGACCGGGTGGACGTGCGAGTCGGGCGTGCGGTCGACACGCTCGCGGCGATGGAGGACGACTTCGACCTGGTCTTCATCGACGCCGACAAGCCGAGCAACGCCGACTACGTCGCCGCGGTACTCCGGCTGACGCACCCCGGGTCCGTGATCGTCGTCGACAACGTGGTGCGCGGGGGAGCGGTCGTCGACCCGGACGGGGACGCGAACGTGCAGGGCGTGCGCCGGCTCAACGACCTGCTCATGTCGGAGCCCCGACTGACCGCCACGACGATCCAGACCGTCGGGTCGAAGGGCTACGACGGGTTCACCCTCGCGCTCGTGACCTGACACGGCGAAGGGCGCCCGGGTCAAGGAGACCCGAGCGCCCTTCAGCGTCGTGCGGAGCTACTTCACGTCGTAGCGGTCCAGCATCATGACCTTGTCCCACGCGTCGACGAAGTCGCGCACGAACTGCTCCTTGGCGTCGGCGGCGGAGTAGACCTCCGCGATGCCGCGCAGGATCGAGTTCGACCCGAAGACCAGGTCGACCGCGGTGGCGGTACGGACGACGTTGCCCGAGGCGTCGACGCCCTCGTAGACGCCCTCGTCGCTGGTGGACGTCCGCCACGAGGTGCCGAGGTCGAGCAGCTCGGTGAAGAAGTCCTGCGACAGCACGCCGACCCTGTCGGTGAAGACGCCGTGCGTGGCGCCACCGGTGTTCGCGCCGAGGACGCGCAGACCGCCGACCAGGACGGTCATCTCCTTGGCGGTCATCTCGAGCAGGTAGGCCCGGTCGACGAGCAGATGCTCCGGCGAGAACTTGGAGCCGGGCTTCACGTAGTTGCGGAAGCCGTCGGCCCGCGGCTCGAGCCAGCGGAAGGTGTCCGGGTCGGTCTGCTCCTGCGAGGCATCCGTGCGGCCCGGCGTGAACGGCACCGTGATGTCGACACCGGCGTCCTTCGCGGCCTTCTCCACGGCCGCGCAGCCGGCGAGCACGATGGTGTCCGCCAGCGAGATCTCCTTGCCGAAGGACCCGCGGAGCTCGTCCAGCTTCGCGACGACCTCTGCCGTACCCGCGTTGACCGCCCAGTCCTTCTGCGGCGCGAGCCGCAGGCGGGCGCCGTTCGCACCACCGCGCTTGTCGGTGGTGCGGTAGGACGCCGCGGCCGCCCAGGCGGTGCTCACCAGCTGCGGGATCGACAGGCCGCTCGCGAGGATCTGCGCCTTGAGGTCAGCGACGTCCGCGTCGGACACCAGCTCGTGGTCGACGGCCGGGACCGGGTCCTGCCAGATCTGCACCTCGGACGGCACCTCGGGCCCGACGTAGCGCGAGACCGGGCCCATGTCGCGGTGGAGCAGCTTGAACCACGCCTTCGCGTACGCCGCCGAGAACTCCTCGGGGTTGGCGCGGAACCGCTCGGCGATCTTGCGGAACTCCGGGTCCTCGCGCAGCGCCATGTCGGCCGTGGACATCATCGGCCGGTGCGTGACGCCGGGACGGTGGGCGTCCGGCACGGTCTGCGACGCCGGGTCGGTCGGCTGCCACTGCTTGGCGCCGGCGGGGGACTGCGTGAGCTCCCACTCCCAGCCCAGCAGGGTGTCCCAGTAGCTGTTGTCCCACTGCGTCGGCGTCGGGGTCCACGCGCCCTCGAGGCCCGAGGTGATGGTGTCCTCGGCCTTGCCCTTGCCGAACTCGTTCTTCCAGCCGAGGCCGCCGTAGTGCACCGGGCAGCCCTCGGGCTCGGGGCCGACGAGCGACGGGTCGCCCGCGCCGTGCGTCTTGCCGAAGGTGTGGCCGCCCGCGATGAGGGCGACGGTCTCCTCGTCGTTCATCGACATCCGGCTGAAGGTGACGCGGATGTCGTGCGCGGAGGCGAGCGGGTCGGGCTGACCCTTCGGGCCCTCGGGGTTGACGTAGATCAGGCCCATCGTGACGGCGCCGAAGTCGCTCTCGTCGAGGTTCAGCGGGTCGTCACCGCTGTAGCGCTCGTCGCCCAGCCAGGTGTCCTCCGGACCCCAGAAGACCTCCTCCGGCTGCCACACGTCCTCGCGACCGAACGCGAAGCCGAAGGTCTGGAAGCCCATGTCCTCGTGGGCGACGTTGCCCGCGAGCACGAGCAGGTCGGCCCAGGAGAGCGAGCGGCCGTACTTCTGCTTCACCGGCAGCAGCAGTCGGCGGGCCTTGTCGAGGTTGCCGTTGTCCGGCCAGCTGTTGAGCGGGGCGAAGCGCTGCTCGCCTGCGCCCGCGCCGCCGCGGCCGTCAGCGGCGCGGTAGGTCCCGGCCGCGTGCCACGCCATGCGGATGAAGAGCGGGCCGTAGTGGCCGTAGTCGGCAGGCCACCAGTCCTGCGAGGTGCGCATGACCGAGACGATGTCGGCCTTGACCGCGGCGACGTCGAGCTGCGCCACAGCCTTCTTGTAGTCGAATCCCTCGCCCAGCGGGTCGCTCTTCGGGTCGGTCCGGTTGAGCACCTGCAGGTCGACCTGGTTCGGCCACCAGTCGCGGTTGGTGCGCGGGCGCTGACCGGTCTTGGCGGTCGGTGCGTCGAGCGCGGGGTTCTCGCTCTCGCTGTTGCTTCGCGTGTCGGGCGTGGTCACGTCGTACCTCTCTGCTGGCGTGCGTCTACTTGGGAAGTCTTGGACGCCGCGCACGGGGGGCACCGGCCCCAGTACACGACCTCGGCCTCGTCGATCGCGAAGCCGGCGTCGTCGGCCGCGGTCAGGCACGGCACGTCGCCGACGGCGCAGTCGACGTCGGCCACGGTGCCGCAGGACCGGCACACGACGTGGTGGTGGTTGTCGCCGACCCGCGCCTCGTAGCGCGCGACCGAGCCGGCCGGCTGGATGCGGCGTACGAGCCCCGCGTCCGTGAGTGCGCGCAGCACGTCGTAGACGGCCTGCGAGGAGACGGCGCCCAGCTCGCGGCGTACGGCGGTGATCAGCGTGTCGGTGTCCGCGTGCGGCGCGTCGTGCACGGCGGAGAGCACCGCCAGCCGTGGCTGGGTCACGCGCAGGTCCGCCCCGCGGAGCAGCTGCTCGGCGTCGACGGGGGAGGGCATGGCTGCAGTCTTGCCCATTTTCTGGAACGGATCAAGTCTAGAGGGGTGAGGCGTGCCTAGCGGAGCCCGGGCAGCCGCAGCAGCTGGCCGTACTTCTCCTCGTCCTCCCACTCCTCGTCCGGCCAGGCGGCGTCGCGGTGCCTCTCCAGCTCGAGCAGCTCGTCGGCGACGAACCGCTGCAGCCACTCGAGCAGCGCCTCGCCCGACCGGCGTGCTTCCGACAGCGCCACCTCCTGCAGCCGTGCCGGCAGCCCGAGCGTCACCGTCCAGCTCGCGGCCAGCAGCCGGCGCTGCTCGCGTCGCGCGGCGAGCTCCTCCGCGAACGCCGGCACGCACCGGCTCAGGGGTGGCGCCGGTTGCGCCAGCAGGTCGGGATCGGCCGCGAGGCGCGACCACAGGTCCGCGACGACGTCGTCGGAGTGCCAGTACGACCACCGGCCGGGGCGGCCTGCGTCGTCGAGCGCCTCGGCAAGGCGCTCACCCTCGGCACGGAGCGCGGCGGTGACGGGCACGCGCTCCAGGTGGAGCGCGCCGGCGCGGATGCGCAGTCCCAGCAGCTCGTCGTGACCGACCTCGAGGCCCGGCCAGCCCCTCGGGGCGATCCACTCCGAGCGGTAGCCGCCGCGACGGCGCAGCTCGCCGCCGCCGCCGAGCGGGACGGGACCGCAGCGCAGGGCGCGGTCGAGCGGCGCCACGTCGTACTCCACGCCGTCGACGTGGTCGTCGGTCCACGGTGCGCCCCGCAGCGGCAGGCGGCCGACGGTGAGGATCCGCCCCTCGAGAAGTCGCAGCGGGGTCTGCCAGCGCCCGTCGGGCAGCTGCACCTGCGCCTGCCCGATGGCACTGCGGACGGCCGCCTCGGGATCGCGGGCTCGGGTGACGCCGGCAGCGCTGGCCCGGCAGGCCAGGGTCGGGAGGGGCAGCGGGCCCTCGGTGAGGAGCAGGTCGTGGCAGAACGAGGCGATGGTCATGGCCTGGAGCGTCGGCCGGTGACCGGGTCCGGGGTCGGTCCCCGGGTCGATCTGTGGACGCGCGAGCGGCTGTGGAGTCAGCCCTCGAGCAGCCGCTCGACGCGCTCCACCTTGGCGGCGAGCTGACCGGTGTGCCCCGGCCGGATGTCGGCCTTGAGCACCAAGGACACCCGCGGTGCCTTCGCGGCGACGGCGTCGACCGCGCGCTTCACGACGGCCATCACCTCGTCCCACTCGCCCTCGACGTTGGTGAACATCGCGTTGGTCTCGTGCGGCAGCCCGGACTCGCGTACGACACGCACGGCGTCGGCGACGGCTTCCCCGACGCTGCCGTCCTGCTCGGAGGTGAGGGGGCTGATGCTGAAGGCGACGATCATGTCCGGCAGTCTGTCAGGCAGCCGGCAGCGCGCGGACCGGCAGCAGCTGGACGTCGCTGTCCCTCAGGTCGGCGTGCAGGTCCCGCCAGAGCTGGTGGTCGCTGTCGCGGAGCGCGAGCCTGTCGTCGTCATCGGTCATGGTGCGGAGGATGGCGGACGGACATCGGGCTGCGCTCGTCGTCCACAGTCCGGAACCTGGGTGGCACGGGGTGCTTGACACTGTGTCGGAGAGCGGCATAGTATCGAACACCAGTTCGAAACTGTAAGGAGGTGGCGCATGACCCGACAGCTGGATGCGTCCGCCTTCTGGCTGACCGTGGGCGACCCGGGGCCGTTCCCGGAGCCGGCTGACGAGCCGGGCTGCTCCGGCTTGTGCGCGTGCTGCCTGGTGGACGAGGGCGCTGTCGCGGAGCCGGTCGATTGGGCGCTTCCCGGGGTGGCGCGCCCGGCGCCCGCTCCGTCGCCGGTGCTGGGAGACCTCGAGCGGTCGCTGGATGCGCTGGCAACGCACGGGCCGGTGTCGGGGAACCGGCAGGACACGCTGACCCTGCTCCGGCTGGCGGAGCGGGCGCGGGGGCTGGCGCTGCGCGAGCTTGCGGAGATGGATGCGACCGGTGGTCATCTGCGCCCGGGGGTGCAGAGCACGACCGCGACGTGGTTGCGGGACGCCCGGCACGTCACCGACACGGCGGCGCGGGCGACGGTGTCGCTGGCGACGACGCTCCGCGACGACCTGCCGGTGGTGGGCGACCTGCTGATGGGTGGCGCGATCACGCTCGAGCACGCCTCGTCGGTGGTGACCGGCGTGCGCGGGCTGGACCGTGACGTGGTGCGGGCGGCGCAGGACGGGCTGGGCGCGCTGGCGCAGGTCACCGACCCGGTCGACCTGCGCAAGCG
>SCTD01000728.1 GCA_004299215.1 Frankiales bacterium
GAGCGGCTCGGCTGCGCCGCATGGCGGCCAGCAGGTCCTGCCGCTCGGCGTCGGGCATCACCCGCTCGCCGCTGGCGGCGTTCTGCACAGCGGTCAGCACGTCGTCGAACGGACGGCTCTTGGACAGCACCCCCGCGGCACCGAGCTCCAGGCAGGTGCCCAGGCGCAGCACGTCGGTCGAGCCGCTGACGACGACGACCCGCGCGCCGAGACCGACCAGGTCCGGGACCAGCGCCTCACCGGACTCCTGGTGGGCGCCGAGATCGAGGTCCAGCAGCACGGTGGCGGGCCCCACCTCGCGGGCCTCGTCGAGGACGGAGCGCTGCGCGCGGAGGTCGGCCACGTGGACCTCGAGGCCCTCCGCCTGCAGGGCGACGCCGAGGCTCTGGGCCAGCAGCTCGTGGTCCTCGACGATGAGGACGGTTCCTGTCGGCATGGGCGTCAGTGTCCAGATGATCCACGGCCTCCGCATCGTCCGTTCGGTCAGAACGCGCGCACAATGAGCTGTGGACGGCCGCAGGGTTGTGGTCGCGGTGACGCCGCGACTGCTGGGGGACGTGCTCTGCCGCGCCCTCGCCCAGGACGGGTTCCTCGTGTCGACCGCCCACGGCCGGACCGAGGAGGCGTACGACGTCGCGGTCGTGAGCGCGGGCCGCGAGCACGACGTCGTCGCCGCTCGCGTGATCACGATCGACGGCGAACCGGACCTGGCGACCCTCCGGGAGCAGCTTCAGCGCGTGGGTGACTGAGCCGCCGGCAGGCTCAGCACGAACGACGCGCCGCCGAGCGGCCGGGGTCCGAGGGTGAGCGACCCGCCCATCTGCTCCGCCAGCTGCCGCGCGTTGTAGAGGCCGAGCCCGCTCCCGGGCGCCGTCGCGACACCGCGCTCCCCCCTCGCGAAGACGGACTCGTGCAGGTGCGACGGGATGCCGGGTCCGCCGTCCTCGACGACGACCTGGACCGTCGAGCCCGCGCTGCGGCTGCGGACCAGGATCGGGGCGCCCGGGGCGTGCACCCGCGCGTTGACCAAGAGCGCGGAGACGATCGTGGCGATGTCGGCGGCGCAGCCGAGCGCCGACGCGCGGTGCAGGTCGGCCCGGATGAGCGAGCCCAGCTCCCGCTCGGCGACCAGCAGCGGCTCGAGCGCGTCCTTGACGGCGACCGCCTCGCACGGACGCTTCTTGGGCGGATCGACCAGGTACTGGAGGCGGGACAGCTCGGCGCTGATCGCGTCCTCGAGACGGTGGCGGACACCCGGATCCAGCCGATCCTCGTAGCGCCGAAGAGTCGCCGTCGCGCCGTGCAGACCGGCAAGGACGTTGCGGACCTCGTG
>SCTD01000605.1 GCA_004299215.1 Frankiales bacterium
CTGCTGGTCTGGCCCGCGGCGCTGTCGGCGATCGCGCTCACCGACGCCGTTCGGTATCCGGTCGCGCTCTGGAGCGGCGTCGTGGTGCTCACAGTGTTCACCGGGGCCCTCCTGGGAGGGCTGGCCCGACCGGAGCAGCGCGACCGGCGGGCGACGGCCGAGCCGACGACCTGACATTCGCCGGAAGCGCGGAAGTCCAGGGGGCGGGCGAAGTCTCGCCGGCCCCACCGTCCGGTGGGTGCCGACGAGACTTCGGGCTACGCAGCCGCCAGGAGGGACTTCATCTCCTCGATCTCCGCAGCCTGAGACTCCATGATGTCCGCCGCCATCTGCTTGGCCTGGGGGTTCACGCCATCGGCGAGCTGTGTCTCGGCCATCTCGATCGCGCCTTCGTGGTGGGCGATCATGCGGGTGAGGAACTCGCGGTCGAACTTTTTGCCGGTGAGCGGCTCCAGCGCCGTGGTGTCGTCGCCGCTGGACATGCTGTGACCCGCGCCACCTTCGACCTCCGCCTCGAGATCGACGCCCCACGCGGTAGCCATCTTGTTCATCATCTCGATCTCGGGGTCCTGTGCCGCCATGATCTTGTCAGCGAGCGCCTTGACCGCCGGCGATTCGGCGCGGGTGTCGGCGAGCTCCGCCATCGCGAGGGCGCCCTCGTGGTGCGGCTTCATCATGGTGATGAACATGATGTCGGCGTCGTTGTGCTCTGCATCGATGCCGGCCACAGGGCTGGCCTGAGCGGACCCACCATCTGAGCCGCTGCTGATGGTCGGATCATCGCCGCCACCGCAAGCAGAGAGGGCGAGGGCTGCTGCGAAGGCCGCGGTGGCGGTTCGAGCGGGTCGGGAAAAGAGCGTGCGCATTCATGTACTCCTTGGTTTGAGAGCGTGAGGGATCGGACGGCGACGTTCGTGCGACCGCAGACGTGCGGCAGCGGGGCCGTCGTCCTACGTCCGCATCACGCAGAGCTCAGCAAGGAGGTCGGGAGGTCGGGCTGGGAAGGAACCGCGCGCGCAGGCGATCCCGCGCCTCCACCGGTTCCCGAGTCGAGGCAGGGACCGCGCATGCCCCAGGCGGCGCCGCACGACGAGCACGACGGTCAGCAGCACGGCCATGCAGACAGCGGCTGCAGCTGCCGCACCTTCGGGCGTCCCCAGCGGCGCCACGGCTGCTGTCGACGCGGACACCCCGGCGATCGCGCCAACGACGTCCCCAAGTTGGACGTGCATGGATCCATGGACAGAAGGGCCAGCGGCGATGGCGTGGTCGGCGGAGCCGGGCGTGTGCGCGCCACCGTCGACCGCATGCATGGACAAGATGCCGCAGACGACGGCCAACGCCGCGAGGACGGCGGATAGGCGAGGCACACCCAGCTCAGAGCGCTGGCGCATCACCGCCTCCTCGACGTCGTTGCTGTGCGGGCTGTCCCATTGTGCTCCTGAAGCAGCCAACGCCCGCGACAGGCCGGTGCGTTCCGCCACCGTAGGAACCGCGACAGACGCTCGCACGTTCGCGCTGCAGGAGCGGCGAAGGGGGACGATATGGCGAAGGCCGGACGCAGCAACCGGCGGGCAGAGTCATTGCCCAAGCGCGGCAGCGGGTCAAGCGCGGTTCTTATGCGAAGCGCAATGATCGGACTGCTGGCGCTGGCCTTGGTGGGACTGTTCTGGGCCAGCCGCCCGCAGTGGGTGGCCGACATGCGGCTGTGGCGCGCCGTCGGTGACGCCTCGGTCGTGCTGCTGGCGCTGTCGCTGGCGATCGGGCCTGCCGGGCGGTTGTTCCCACTGCTCTCCCCGCTCGGTCGGTGGCGCCGGCAGTTCGGCATCTGGACAGCACTGACCGGCCTGATTCATACGTTGCTGGTGCTGTGGCAGTGGGTGTCCTTCGACCTCGGCCGGCTGATGGGGTACGAGTTCGTCCCGGAGCTGGGCCGCACGGCCCGCCTCGAGCCCGGGTTCGGTCTGGCCAACCTCATGGGGCTGGTGGCCATGGCATGGCTGCTGGTTCTGCTCGCAACCTCGAGCGATCGGGCAATGCGTCGACTAGGCCCTGCTGTCTGGTCGTGGGTCCAGGGCTTCGCCCACGTCGTGTTCTACCTGGTCGTGCTGCACGCGGCCTACTTCCTCTACATGCACTACACGCTCTCGTTCCACCGCGCGGTCCCGGAGCCGAACTGGTTCCGCCTGCCGCTGCTGTTGCTCGCCGGCGCCGTGCTGGTGCTGCAGATCGCTTCGTCCGTGCGGGGATCGCGCGGACGGTCCACTGTTCACGCTTGATGGAGCACGTCGCCCGGACCGCCGCCCAGGCTGACCGTTGACCGCGCTCGTCGACCTGCTGACGGCGCAGATCGAGCAGGCCGGGCTGCTCGCCCCGATGCTCGGTCTCCTGGTCGGAGTGGTCCTCACGCTGACACCGCTGGCCTGGCCGAGCATCCCGGCCGTGGTCGCCCTCGTCGGTCCCGCCCGAGCCGCAGCACGCGAGGGTCGGTCG
>SCTD01000729.1 GCA_004299215.1 Frankiales bacterium
CCGCAGCACCACCGGCGAGGACCTGAACGTGAGCGCCGGAATCACGATGCACTGACAATGGACGCCATCCACCACCCGCGTCGGCCGGACCGGCGCCCACCACTCACCCACAACGAGGCCGCATGACCAGTGCCGAGGAAGCCGGGTCCGGCTTCGCCCTGGGCCCGGTCGCCGTCCCCAAGGCCTCCGACGTGCTCGCCAACCACCTGCGCGAGCAGATCCTCGGCGGGACGCTCGCCGAGGGCGCCGCCCTCCCCGTCGAGCGGGAGCTCGCCGCCTCCGTCGGCCTGAGCCGCGGCACCGTGCGGGACGCGTTGCGCGTGCTGGAGATCGAGGGGCTGATCACCACCCGGCCCGGCCGCGCCGGAGGGTCCTTCGTACGCCGACCTGACGCGACCACCCTGCAGCGCAGCCTGAGCGCCCTGGTGAGCGGACGCGGCATCCGCTACCAGTCACTGCTCGAGACGCGGGACGCCCTCGAGCCGGCTGCCGCCGGTCTCGCTGCGATGAACCGCACGGACGAAGACCTCGCGCGTCTCGACGAGGCCGCCGCACGGCTGAAGGAAGCGCTGGACGACATCCCGGCCTTCCTGCAGCGCAACGCCGAGTGGCACATGGCCGTCGTCGCGGCCAGCGGCAACGAGATCATGCAGATCATCCTGGACTCGCTCTCCCAGGCGATCGTGGCGGCGACCGACATCTCGGAGTTCAACA
Organism: Frankiales bacterium; assembly: GCA_004299215.1. GTDB lineage: Bacteria > Actinomycetota > Actinomycetes > Mycobacteriales > SCTD01 > SCTD01. Next base: position 715 of record SCTD01000729.1, read on the forward strand.
GCCCCAAGACGATGGCGGACACGCTCGCGGCGCACGACCGGATCCTGACCGCGATCCGCAAGGGTGACCCCGCCAAGGCGGAGGCCGCGATGAGCAAGCACGTGCACGGCTACCGCGTGCTCATCGAGAGCTTCGCCCACCCCGACGAGCTCCGCGTCTGACCGGTCCCGCGTCACGCGCCGTCGCCGAGGAGCACCACCGCCTTCCCCCGGATCTCGCCACGGCTCAGCTGGTGGAGCGCCTCGGGGATGTCCTCGAAGGCGAAGTCGCCGCCGATCAGCGGGGTGAGCGCGCCGACGGCGTGCATGTCGGCGAGCGCACGGCTGGCCTGTGCCATCAGGTGCTTGTCG
>SCTD01000606.1 GCA_004299215.1 Frankiales bacterium
TGGTCCTCGGGGACGAGTGGGACCCGATCGGCAGGGTGGATCACGACTGGCGGGAGCACCGCACGGTCGCGGAGGGCGACGGTGCCCTCAAGTACTCGGGCCCCGCGGCGCTCTTCGCGGAGAAGCGCCGGGAGGACCGGCTCCGCGAGGCCGGGTTCGAGGTGGTCCGCTACACGTGGGACGAGGTCCTGCGTACGCCGGAGGTGGTCGTCGCCCGCATCCTGCGCGCCTTCGCTCGCGCGGCAGCCCGTCGCGCCGCCTGACCGACCCGCGCCTTCCCTGCGTTCTCGTACGGAAAGTCGGGCCGTACCGTACGAGAACGCAGGGGATGCGGAAGATCCCCTAGACCGGGCCGAGCTTGTCGTTGAGGTAGCGGGACACCTGGTCGAGGGAGACCCGCTCCTGGGTCATCGCGTCGCGCTCCCGGACCGTCACCGCCTGGTCCTCCAGGGTGTCGAAGTCGACGGTGACGCAGAAGGGCGTGCCGACCTCGTCCTGGCGGCGGTAGCGGCGGCCGATCGCGCCCGCGTCGTCGAAGTCGACGTTCCACTGCTTGCGCAGGTCGGCTGCCAGGGAGCGCGCGGCCGGCGACAGGTCGGCGTTGCGCGACAGCGGCAGCACCGCGGCCTTGATAGGGGCCAGCCGCGGGTCCAGGCGCAGCACGACCCGCTTGTCGACCCCGCCCTTGGCGTTCGGCGCCTCGTCCTCGGTGTAGGCGTCGAGCAGGAAGGTCAGCGCGCAGCGGTCGACGCCCGCTGCGGGCTCGATGACGTACGGCGTCCAGCGCTCGCCGGTCTCCTGGTCGAAGTAGTCGAGCGCGACCCCGGTGGCCTTCGAGTGCACGGTCAGGTCGTAGTCGGTGCGGTTCGCGATGCCCTCGAGCTCACCCCACTGCGAGCCCTGGAAGCCGAACTCGTACTCGATGTCGACGGTGCGCTTGGAGTAGTGGGAGAGCTTCTCGGCCGGGTGCTCGAACTGCCGCAGCCGGGACGGGTCGATGCCGAGGTCGACGTACCAGGCGAAGCGCTCGTCGATCCAGCGCTGGTGCCACTCCTCGTCCTCCCCCGGCTTGACGAAGAACTCCATCTCCATCTGCTCGAACTCGCGGGTGCGGAAGATGAAGTTGCCCGGGGTGATCTCGTTGCGGAAGCTCTTGCCGATCTGGCCGATGCCGAACGGCGGCTTCTTGCGCGCGCTCTGCTGCACGTTGGCGTAGTTGATGAAGATGCCCTGCGCGGTCTCGGGCCGCAGGTAGGCGAGCCCGCTGTCGTCGTCCTGGACGACGCCGAGCTTGGTGGACAGCAGCCCGTTGAACATCTTCGGCTCGGTCCACACGTCGCGGTTGCCGCAGCTCGGGCAGGCGGTCTCGGCGAGCGGCTTGCCCGACGCCTCCTCGAGGTGGTCGGCGCGGAAGCGCTTGTGGCAGGAGGTGCACTCGACCAGCGGGTCGACGAAGGCCTGCACGTGACCGGAGGTCTCCCAGACCTCGCGGGCGAGGATCACGCAGCTGTCGAGGCCGACGACGTCGTCACGACCGTGTACGACGGCCTTCCACCACTGGCGCTTGACGTTGTTCTTGAGCTCGACCCCGAGCGGTCCGTAGTCCCAGGAGGCGCGCAGCCCGCCGTAGATCTCC
>SCTD01000607.1 GCA_004299215.1 Frankiales bacterium
CGACGAGCGCGCCGATGCGCAGCGCCTGGCCGCGGCACAGCAGCACCAGGCCGGCGACCGCCGGGACGGCCAGCGGCGGGAGGTCGACGGGCGGGAACGCGAGGTAGAGCAGCAGGCCGGTGAGGGCGGCGCCGAGCAGGCGCGGGAGCGGGAGTCGGCCGGTCAGCCGGCGGGGCGGCTCCCCCGGTGGTGCCGGGGCCCGCTCCGCCGGCTGCTGCAGGCTCTCGGCCACCCGGCTCTCCACCGGCTCCATCCTGCCTGACCTCCAGCAGGACGGGGGTGCCGACGGGTCCACCGGGGCAGGCACCCGGCGCACTTCGGACCGACCGGCCGGCGGCTGGTAGCCGTCGACCCGCCGTTGTCTACTGAGGCCGGGCACCTGCCCGCAGGTGGACCGGGTCGGAGGGTAGTGGTGGGTGCCCTTCCGCTGTCAATAGGCCGCTGACCTGCGGGTTTGCCCTGTTTCTGCAGGTCAGGCGGGGTCTGGCGAGATGCCGCCAACCGGCTCGTGAACTTCGCCGGGGACTGTGCTCCAGACCGTCCTGCCGCGTACGACGGTGCGTCGGCACACCGGGTCGGGTCCGGAGAGGTCGGGCAGCCCGGCAACACCGGCCCGCGGATCGGTCGACCACGCGCTGACCCGGTCGTCCGGGGTCTGCACGACGAGCTCGCCGGCCAGGTCCCACACGGCGAACGTGGCGGGTGTCCCCGGTGCGAGCTCCCCGGTGTCGTCGATGCGGGCGGCGCGCCAGCCGCCGCGGGTGTGCGCCGAGAAGGCGGCGCGCGCCGACAGCCGGCTGCCCGGCGTGAAGTGGTCGACGGCCGCGCGCACGGCGCCCCACGGGTCGAGCGGGGTGACCGGGGCGTCCGACCCGAAGGCCAGCGGGACCCCGGCTGCGGCGAGCGCGCCGAAGGGGTTCGAGGTGCGCGTCCGCTCCTGTCCCAGCCGGGCGGCGTAGAGGCCGTCGGGCCCGCCCCAGCGGGAGTCGAAGACCGGCTGGACGCTGGCCAGCAGGCCGAGCTGCGCCAGCTGCTCCACGTGCCGCGGCAGCGGGATCTCGACGTGCTCGACCCGGTGCCGGGCCGCGCGCAGCACGTCCAGTCCGACCTCCCTCGCCGCGGCGGTGCAGCCGTCGAGCACCGCGGTCAGCGCGGCGTCGCCGATGGCGTGGAAGCCGCCCTGGAGGCCTGCTCGCGTGCAGGCGACCAGGTGCTGCGTGACCTGGTCGGCGTCGAGGTAGGCGTAGCCGAGCGTGTCGGCGTCGTCGTAGCGGTGCGTCAGGCAGGCCGTGCGGCTGCCGATGGAGCCGTCGGCGAACAGGTCGCCGCCGACGGCGTGCGCTCCGAGGTCGCGTGCGCGCTCGATGCCGCCGGTCTGGGCGAGCTCGCCCCAGTACCCGAGGACGTCGGGGCCGGGCTCGTCGCGCGCGAGGTGGAGCAGCGCCGCGAAGTCGTGCTCGCCGTCGATGCCGGGACCGCCGCACTCGTGCAGGCAGGCGATCCCGAGGCTCGCGGCGCGGGCCCGCGTGGCCCGCTGCGCCTCGCGTCGCTGCGCCGGGGTCAGCCCGGCGAACGCTGCCTTGCGGACCGCGCTGTGCGCCTCCTCCTTGACCAGCCCGTCGGCCTCGAAGCCCGGCAGGGCAGCCGCTTCCGGGGCGGCGGCGAGCAGCGCGCTGGAGGCCACGCCGCTGTGGCAGTCGGTCCGGGCGAGGTAGACCACGCCCCCGTAGCTCGCCCGGTCCAGCTCGGCAGCCGTCGGAGGACGACGCTCGGGCCAGCCGTCCTCCTCCCAGCCGGTGCCGAGCACGATCCCGCCGCGCGACCGGCGCGCCGCCTGCTCGACCCGGTCGAGCAGCGCTGCCAGCGACGGGGCGCTCGCGAGATCGAGGCCGACCAGCGACAGACCGGTCGTCGTGGCGTGCACGTGCGCGTCGACGAAGGCCGGCGCCAGCCAGCCGTCCTCCAGGTCGACCGTGGTGTCCGCGGTCATCGCGTCGGCGGCCGCCTCCGAGCCCACCCACGCGACGGTCTCGCCGTCGACCAGCAGCGCCGTCGCGAACGGGTCGGCCGGCGAGCGCACCCGCCCGTTGCGGTAGAGCGTCGTCGTCATGCAGCGAGGCTAGTGACGTCGCGGCCCGCAGGAGGATCGCCGGTCCAGGTGCTTGTTGGCGGGACGATCGCAACCTACTGTGGGCCGATGACGACTCTCTCCGATGTCGACCTGTCCCCCGCGTCCGTCCACGACGTGCTGCGGCGCAGCCTGCTGGTGGACGGCTTCGACCTGGTCCTCGACCTCACCGCGAGCCGCGGGTCCCGGCTGGTCGACGCCCGGGACGGCACGTCCTACCTCGACCTGTTCACCTTCTTCGCCAGCAGCGCGCTGGGGATGAACCACCCGGCGCTCGCCGACGACCCCGCCTTCCGCGAGGAGCTCCTCACCGCGGCGCTGAACAAGCCGAGCAACAGCGATGTCTACAGCGAGCCGATGGCGCGCTTCGTCGCGACCTTCGCCCGAGTGCTCGGCGACCCCGCGCTCCCGCACCTGTTCTTCGTCGAGGGCGGCGCGCTCGCGGTCGAGAACGCCCTGAAGGTCGCCTTCGACTGGAAGTCCCGCTGGAACCAGGCGCACGGCCGCAGCCCCGAGCTCGGCAGCAAGGTGCTCCACCTCCGGCACGCCTTCCACGGGCGCAGCGGCTACACGATGTCGCTCACCAACACCGACCCGGTCAAGGTCGCGCGCTTCCCGCAGTTCGCCTGGCCGCGGATCTCCTCGCCGTACGTCTCCTCCACCGGTGACGTGGTGGAGCGGGAGCGGGCCGCTCTGGCCGAGGCGCGTGCGGCCTTCGCGCAGCACCCGCACGACATCGCCTGCTTCATCGCCGAGCCGATCCAGGGCGAGGGCGGCGACCACCACCTGCGCCCGGAGTTCCTGCAGGCCATGCAGGCGCTGTGCCACGAGCACGACGCCCTCCTCGTGCTCGACGAGGTGCAGAGCGGCGCCGGCCTGACCGGCACGGCCTGGGCCTACCAGCAGCTCGGTGTGCAGCCCGACGTCGTCGCGTTCGGCAAGAAGACCCAGGTGTGCGGGATCATGGCCGGCGGCCGCGTCGACGAGGTGAGCGACAACGTCTTCGCCGTCGGCTCCCGCATCAACAGCACCTGGGGCGGCTCGCTCACCGACATGGTGCGCGCCCGCCGGATCCTGGAGGTCGTCGAGAGCGAGGGGCTGATCGCCCGGGCGGCGTCGCTCGAGCCCGTCCTGCTGGGCCTGCTCCGCGACCTGGCAGAGCGCCACCCCGAGGTCACGGACGTACGAGGACGCGGCCTGATGTGCGCCTTCTCGCTGCCGGACGCGGCCCGGCGCGACGCCGTCCTGACCACCCTGCGCGAGGATGAGCACGTGCTGCTGCTCGGCTGCGGCAGCCGCAGCGTCCGCTTCCGCCCCGCCCTCACCGTCACGCCCGACGAGCTCGCCGAGGGCGTGGCAGCGCTCGACCGCACCCTCTCCCGGAAGGCCACCTCATGACCCGCGTCGACTCCCTCGTCAACGGCTCCCCCGTCGTCGGCGCCGCCGGCTCCACGACCTCGACCAACCCCGCGCAGCTGTCGGACGTCGTCGCCGAGGTGTCGCTCGCGACCTCCGAGCAGCTGCTCGAGGCGTTCCGCGCCGCGAAGGCCGCGCAGCCCGGCTGGGCGGCCACCCCGGCCCCCGTGCGCGGGCAGGTCATCGCGCGCATCGGCCGTCTCGTGGAGGCGAACTCCGAGGCGCTGGCGCAGCTCGTCACGCGGGAGGTCGGCAAGCCGATCGCCGAGGCGCGGGGCGAGGTGCAGGAGATCGTCGACACCTGCGACTTCTTCCTCGGCGAGGGACGCCGCCTGTACGGCCAGACCGTCCCCAGCGAGATGCGGGACAAGCAGCTGTTCACCTTCCGGGTTCCGGTCGGCGTGGCCGGCATCATCACGGCGGGCAACTTCCCCGTCGCCGTGCCGTCCTGGTACCTCGTGCCGGCGCTGCTCTGCGGCAACGCCGTGGTGTGGAAGCCGGCCGAGTACTCCGCGGCGCTCGGTGACGCGCTCACCCGCATCTTCGTCGCCGGCGGGCTGCCGGACGGCGTGCTCAACACCGTGCACGCGGACGGCGCAGCGACCTACGAAGGACTCGAGAAGGCCCTCGCTGCAGGCGTACTCAACAAGATCGGCTTCACCGGGTCCTCCGAGGTCGGCGTGCGGATCGGTGAGCTGGCCGGCCGGCACCTGCAGAACCCCTGCCTGGAGCTCGGCGGCAAGAACCCGCTCGTCGTCATGCCCGACGCCGACCTGGACCTGGCTGCCGAGGGGGCGCTCTTCTCCGGTTTCGGCACCGCCGGTCAGCGCTGCACCTCGCTCGGCGTCGCGATCGTGCACGACGACGTCTACGACGCCTTCCTCCAGAAGCTCCTCGCCCGGGTCGAGACCGCCGTCATCGGCGACCCGACCGACCCCTCCGTCCTCTACGGACCGATGCTGGCCGAGCGCTTCCTCGACGGCTTCGAGAAGTGGCTCGGCGAGGTGCAGCCGCACCACGAGGTGCACGGCTCCACGGGCATCGGTCGCATCACGACCGCGAACCCGCGGAACGGCTTCGTGGGCGACCCGGAGGCCGGCGTCTTCGCGCACCCGGCGGTCGTCACGGGAGTGCGGCCCGACGACGCGCTCTACCGCAACGAGACCTTCGGGCCGCTGGTCTCCGTGATGCGCTTCTCCAGCTTCGACGAGGCGGTCGAGCTGGCGAACGGGCACGGCTACGGCTTGTCCAGCGCCATCTACACCCGGGATGCGCAGTCGGCGTTCCGCTTCCGCGAGCGGGTCAGCGCCGGGATGCTCTCGGTCAACAACTCGACCTCCGGTGCCGAGGCGCACCTGCCGTTCGGCGGGAACGGCAAGAGCGGCAACGGATCCCGGCAGTCCGGGATCTGGGTCCTGGACCAGTTCACGCGCTGGCAGTCGATGAACTGGGACTACGCGGGGAAGCTGCAGAAGGCGCAGATGGACGTCGAGACGCCCGCAGGGGACGTCGACTTCCGTCTCTGACCGCGGAGATCGGAAGAGC
>SCTD01000062.1 GCA_004299215.1 Frankiales bacterium
CCAGCAGCGCGGCGGCGACCGTGAGCAGCACCGGCTCGCCGCCGCGCTGCTGGTCGTCGTGCTCTACCGGAAAGGTCACCGCCGGCTGGCCGCCTTCGTGCTGGTCGCCCGGGTCGGTGCGATGCTGCTGTCGACCGGGCTCAAGCTCGCCGTCGACCGGACCCGGCCGGTCTTCGACGAGCCGGTGGCCACCGCGTTCGGCGCGTCCTTCCCGAGTGGTCACGCCCTCGGCGCGGCCGCGTTCTACGCCACCCTCGCCGTGCTCCTGCTGCCCAGGCGACCGCCGCTGGCCGTCGCCGCCGTCACCGCCGTGTCCGTCGCCGCCAGCCGGGTGCTGCTCGGCGTGCACTTCCCCAGCGACGTGACCGCCGGTCTGCTGATCGGCTGGGGATGGGTCGCCCTCTGCACCGCCGTCTTCGCGGTCTGGCGGCGCGAGGAGGGCGCGCGCGGCGACGTGGCGCGCGAGGGGGTGGAGCCGTGAGCCGGGACCCCGCCGGCGACCTGCGCAGCATCGCCTTCTGCCTGGAGCGCGCGCTCGAGCCGTCCTACCGGGTCAGGGCCTTCCGCACCGCGGCCGCCGTCGTCGACGGCGCCGACGCGGAGGACCTGAGGCACCGCGCCCAGCACGGCACGCTCACCGAGCTCAAGGGCATCGGCAAGGTCACCGCCACCGTCATCACCGAGTCCCTCGCCGGTGAGGAGCCGGTCTACCTCCGCCGCGTGCAGACCCTCGGCGACACCCCCGTCAGCGCGGGGGCGGCGCTGCTCCGAGCGGCTCTCAAGGGTGACCTGCACACCCACTCCGACTGGTCCGACGGCGGCTCGCCGATCGAGGAGATGGCCCTGGCCGCCCGGGCGATCGGCCACGACTACGTCGTGCTCACCGACCACTCACCCCGGCTGACCGTCGCCAACGGCCTCAGCCCCGAGCGGCTCCGCAGGCAGCTCGACGTCGTGGCCGGGATCAACGAGCGGCTGCACCCGTTCCGGATCCTCACCGGCATCGAGTGCGACATCCTCGACGACGGCTCCCTCGACCAGGAGCCCGAGCTGCTGGCGGAGCTCGACGTCGTCGTCGCGAGCGTCCACTCCGCGCTCCGCATGCCGGCCGACGAGATGACCCCTCGCATGGTGGCCGCGATCAGCAACCCGCACACCGACGTGCTCGGCCACTGCACGGGCCGCTACGTCGCCGGTCACGGCCGTGGCGGCAAAGGGCGGCCGGAGAGCGAGTTCGACGCCGAGATCGTCTTCGCCGCCTGCGCGCGGTTCGACGTGGCGGTCGAGGTCAACAGCCGGCCCGAGCGGCAGGACCCGCCCAAGCGGCTGCTGCGCCTGGCGGTCGAAGCCGGCTGCATGGTCGCCATCGACACCGACGCCCACGCGCCGGGACAGCTCGACTGGCAGCACCTGGGCTGCGAGCGCGCCTACCTGTGCGGGGTGACCGCGGACCGCGTCGTCAACGCCTGGGGCGTCGACGAGCTGCTCAGCTGGACGGGTCGCGCTGGGCGGGGATGAGCGCGAGCACCGGGTCCGCCAGCAGGCCGGTGCAGGAGTCCGGCACGGCGTCCGCGACCAGCAGGGCGCACGCCGCGTCGAGGCACAGCTCGAGCACCCGCTGCCCGTCGCGGTCCTGCATCGGGCTGGTGCGGCAGGTCGGGCAGGGGCGCAGCAGACCCTCGGTGCCGGTGCGCCGGACGAGCGCCCAGATCCGGCGCCGGCTGGTCAGCACGGCGGCGTGGAAGGCGGTCGCGGCCGCTGACGCCCGGTCGGCCTCGGCGACGAACGACCGGTCCACGAGCGCGTCGAACAGCGCCTGGCCGTCCTCGTCGTGGCAGCGCGCGGACAGCGTCGGCAGCATGGAGAGCAGTGCCTTCACCGCGTCCGCGCGCGGACCGAGGTCCGGCTCGTCGACGGTCGGCGTCGCGAAGACCGAGCGCCAGGGCCGCAGCAGCGAGGCGTGCTCGGCCTTGGTCAGGGCAGGGCGGGCGTACGCCGCGGCGATCGCGTCGCGCACCGCCTTGAGGGCGCGGATCGTCACGGCGGAGTCGACGACGACGTAGTCGGCCTCGCCCACGATGTCGTCGGCGAAGAGCGCGCTCAGCGCGTCGAACGCGGCGAGCACCTCGACCACCAGCGGGCTCTCGGGGGACAGCGCGCGGTCCCGGGCCTCGGACAGCGCCGGGCTGTTCACCCACGCGTCGGCCAGCGCCACGACGTGGTCGTCGTTGATGTGGGCGAGCTGCGCGAGCACCCCGAGCACCTCGGCGAGGTTCGGGTGCTCCTCGAGCCGGCTCACCGTGACCGCCTGCCTGCCCATGTGTCGCGCTCCCGTCGCCGTCTCTCCTAGGAGTGTGCGGCACTTCAGGGCACGAACTGGAGCGAAGACACGCGGAAGGACCCCGGAATCCCCCGAAAGGGTCATCCGGTGATGGTCACGTCAGAAGCGATGCGACTCCGCGACGCCGCCGGCGACGGCGATCCACAGCTGCTGGAGGTTCTCGAACGACGCCCCGCCGGGCAGCGCGCGCAGGCTGCCCAGGATCGCGTCCGGCGCGGAGTTCTCCGCCGCGACGGCGACCAGCTGCTCGGCGGTGGCCGGCCAGACCCGCCCGAGGTAGCCGGCCAGCTCGCTGCGCCGCTCCAGGTCCTCGGCTGTCATGCCCGCCGGCACCCCGCCCGCCAGGGTGGCGTTGGGGGCCAGGTCGACGTCCGGCTGGTCCTCTCCGGAGGGCTCGGGGGAGTTCCAGTCCTCCCTGTTGTCCCGCCCGGCGCGGACGAGGCCGGAGACCTCGGCGTCCAGGGCGTCGTCCATCCGGGCGCTGTGCTTGTCGCTTCCTCGCTGCATGGAGCCACCGATACCCGGACGGACCGGGACTACTCCGCTCCGCCCTCGGTCGTGTCCTTCCCGGGAGGCAGGTGCACGGTGCGCAGGTCGTACTTCTCGATCGCACGGGCCGGGGCGTCGGCTGCGGTCTCACCGCGCCGAGCCAGCTCCGAGAGCACCGCCACCGCGATCGACTCGGGGTCGATGTGGAAGTGCCGGCGCAGCGACGCGCGGGTGTCCGACCGGCCGAAGCCGTCGGTGCCGAGGGAGGTCCAGTCGCCCGGCACCCAGCGGCTGATGCCGTCGGGGACCGCGCGCATGAAGTCGCTGACCGCCACGACGGGCCCGGTGGTCGCCATCAGCGCCTGCGTGATGAAGGGGGTACGGGGAGCGTCCGGGTGCAGCAGGTTGTGCTGCTCGCACTCGACCGCGTCGCGGCGCAGCTCGTTCCAGGACGTGACGCTCCAGACGTCGGCGGCGACGCCCCAGTCCTCGCGCAGCAGCCGCTGCGCGTCCTGCGCCAGCCGGACCGTGACGCCGCTCGCGAGCACCTGCGCCCGCGGGCCCTCGCCGTCGGCAGGCGAGCACCGGTAGAGCCCGCGCAGCACGCCCTCTCGCAGCCGCGGCACGTCCGGCAGGACCGGCTGCGGGTAGGGCTCGTTGTAGACGGTGAGGTAGTAGAAGACGTCCTCGGGATCCTCGCCGTACATCCGGCGCAGGCCCTCCTCGACGATGAACGCGACCTCGTAGGAGAACGCCGGGTCGTAGGCGATGCAGGCCGGGTTGGTGGAGGCGAGGAGCAGGCTGTGCCCGTCCTGGTGCTGCAGGCCCTCGCCGTTCAGCGTCGTGCGGCCGGCGGTCGCGCCGAGCAGGAAGCCGCGGCCGAGCTGGTCGGCGAACGCCCACATCTGGTCGCCGGTCCGCTGGAAGCCGAACATCGAGTAGAAGACGTAGACCGGGATCATCGGCTCGCCGTGCGTGGCGTACGAGGTGCCCGCGGCGGTGACGGATGCCATCGAGCCGGCCTCGGTGATGCCCTCGTGCAGGATCTGCCCCTGCTCGCTCTCCTTGTAGGACAGCAGCAGCTCGCGGTCGACGGCGTCGTACGTCTGCCCCATCGGCGAGTAGATCTTGGCGCTGGGGAACATCGCGTCGATGCCGAAGGTGCGCGCCTCGTCGGGGATGATCGGCACGATCCGCGCGCCGATCTGCTTGTCCTTCACCAGGTCCTTGAGCAGCCGGACGAAGGCCATGGTCGTCGCCACCGCCTGCTTGCCCGAGCCCTTCTTCAGCTCGTCGTACATCTCCGGGCCGGGCAGCTGCAGCGCCTTCGCGCGCACGACTCGGCGCGGGATCGAGCCACCCAGCTCCGCCCGGCGTGCCTTCATGTACTGGATCTCGTCGGAGTCCTCGCCGGGGTGGAAGTACGGCGGGAGCTCGCCCTCCAGCGCGCTGTCCGGGATCTCGAGGTAGAGCCGGTCGCGCAGCGCCTTGAGGTCGCTCTTGGTGAGCTTCTTCATCTGGTGCGTGGCGTTGCGCCCCTCGAAGCCCTCACCGAGGGTCCAGCCCTTGATCGTGTGCGCCAGGATCACCGTCGGCTGTCCGACGTGCTTGGTCGCGGAGTCGAAGGCGGCGTAGACCTTGCGGTAGTCGTGGCCTCCGCGCGGCAGGCCGCGGATCTGGTCGTCCGTCAGGTGCTCGACCATCTTGAGCAGCCGCGGGTCGGAGCCGAAGAAGTTCTGCCGCGTGTAGGCGCCGCTCTCGACGGAGTAGGTCTGGAACTGCCCGTCCGGCGTGGTGTTCATGGCGTTGACGAGCAGCCCGTCGACGTCCTTCGCGATCAGGTCGTCCCACTGGCGACCCCACACGACCTTGATGACGTTCCAGCCGGCACCCCGGAAGTAGGACTCGAGCTCCTGCATGATCTTGCCGTTGCCGCGGACCGGTCCGTCGAGCCGCTGCAGGTTGCAGTTCACGACGAAGACGAGGTTGTCGAGCTCCTCGCGCGCGGCGACGCCGATCGCGCCGAGCGACTCCGGCTCGTCCATCTCGCCGTCACCGGTGAAGCACCACACCCGGCTCTGCGAGGTGTCCTTGATGCCGCGGTCGTGCAGGTAGCGGTTGAAGCGCGCCTGGTAGATCGCCGCGATCGGCCCGAGGCCCATCGACACCGTCGGGAACTCCCAGAAGTCCGGCATCAGCCGCGGGTGCGGGTAGCTCGGCAGGCTCTCCCGGCGGGACTCCTGCCGGAAGCCGTCCAGGTGCTCCTGGGTCAGCCGGCCCTCGAGGAAGGCGCGGGCGTAGATGCCGGGGGAGGCGTGGCCCTGGAAGTAGATCTGGTCGCCGGACCCGTCCGGGCCGTCCTTGCCGCGGAAGAAGTGGTTGAAGCCGACCTCGTAGAGGCTGGCGGCGCTGGCGTAGGTCGCGATGTGGCCGCCCACCCCGATCTCCGGCCGGTTCGCGCGGCTGACCGTGATGGCCGCGTTCCAGCGGATGTAGGCGCGGATCCGCCGCTCGAGGTGCTCGTCGCCGGGGAACTCCGGCTCGCGCTCCGGCGGGATCGTGTTGATGAAGTCGGTGCTGCGCAGGGCCGGCACGCCGACGGCCTTCTCGCGGGCCCGCTCCAGCAGCTTGAGCATCAGGAAGCGAGCCCGCCCGCGGCCGGCGTTGTCGAGCACGGCGTCGAGCGAGTCGATCCACTCGGCGGTCTCCGCCGGATCGACGTCCGGCAGCTGGGTGGGCAGGCCGTCGCTGATGACGCTGAACCGCTCGGTCACGCTTCTCCCGGGGTCGATGAAGGGGACTGCCCCCATCCTGCCCCCTACCACCGGGTAACCATCTGGACATGGAGACGACGGTGCTGACGGTGCGCACGGGCGGACGCGAGGTGGTCCACGACCTGACACGCGAGTGCACCGCGTTCGTACGAGGACGCGGCGGTCCCTCATGCAATGGGCTGCTGCACGTCTTCGTGCCGCACGCGACCGCCGGGGTGGCGGTCCTCGAGCTCGGCGCCGGATCGGACGACGACCTGCTCGCCGCGCTCCGCGACCTGCTGCCCGCCGACGACCGCTGGCGGCACCGGCACGGCTCGCCCGGGCACGGCCGGTCGCACGTGCTGCCCGCGCTGGTGCCGCCCTACGCGACGGTGCCGGTCGTCGACGGCGAGCTGGCCCTGGGCACCTGGCAGAGCATCGCGCTGGTCGACCTCAACGTCGACAACGAGACGCGCTCCGTACGCCTGTCCTTCCTGCCGGGCTGATCCCGGCCGCCGCGCCCCACAGGCCGCCCGCCACACGCTGTGGGTGATTTCCCCAGCATCAGGGTGCTGGGGAGATCACCCGAAGCGGCAGCGCGAGGGGCGGCGGACCAGACGTGAGACGTCAGGTGGGGAGGGCGATCTCGCGCTCGGGGGTGCGCATGCCGGGCACGACCCGCCGGGCGCTCGCCGCCATGCTGAGCCGGTCGCGCAGCGCGGCGGCCGTCCCGGGCAGCACGGACGCGGGGACCGGTCGCGAGAAGAGGAACCCCTGCAGCCGAGTGCAGCCCTGGGCGATCAGCGCCTCGGCCTGCTCGGGGGTCTCGACGCCCTCCGCGACCGTCTCCAGCCCGAGGGACTCGGCCAGCGCGAGGACGGCCCAGGCGAGCTTGCCGGCCGACTCCTCGCGGGCGATGCCGGCCACGAAGGCCTTGTCCACCTTGAGGATGTCGACCGGCAGCCGGCTCAGGTAGGACAGCGAGGAGTAGCCGGTGCCGAAGTCGTCGACGGCCAGCCGGACGCCGAGCGACTTGAGGCTGTCGAGCCGGTGCGCCGCCTGCTCGACGTCGCGCACCAGCAGGTTCTCGGTGATCTCGAGGACGAGCGCGCACGGGGGCAGGCCCGAGTCCGCGAGCGCCTGCCGTACGTCCTCCAGCAGTCCGGGCTCCTGCAGCTGGCGGGGGGAGAGGTTCACGCTCACGGTGAGGTCGGCGAGGGCCGGCGACCCGCGCCACTCGGCCGTCTGCCGGCAGGCCTCGCGCAGCACGAAGCGGCCCATCGCGACGATGAGCCCGGTGTCCTCGGCGAGCGGCACGAACTCCGCCGGCGACACCAGCCCGCGGCGGGGGTGCTCCCACCGCAGCAGCGCCTCGGTGCTCATGACGGTTCCCGTCCGCGCATCCAGGACGGGTTGGTAGTGGACGGTGAACTGCTCCTCCGCGACCGCCCTGCGCAGCTCGCTCTCCAGCTCGGTGCGGCGCTGCAGCCGGTCGCGCATGGCGGGCTCGAAGACGACGTAGCGGTGCTTGCCCTCGGCCTTGGCGCGGTACATCGCGACGTCGGCGTCACGCAGCAGCTCCTCGGCCTGGTCGCGGGAGCCGCGGGTGGTGACGAGGCCGATGCTGGCGCTGACGTGCACGGTCTGCCGGCCCGGCAGGTCGAACGGCCCGGCCAGCGCCTCGAGCACCCGCTCAGCCGCGGCGGTCGCGTCCGGGACGTCGGAGTCCTCCAGGAGCACGGCGAACTCGTCGCCGCCGAGCCGGGCCACGGTGTCCTGGGTGCGCAGGCTGGCCTGCACCCGCTCCGCCACGGCGGTGAGCAGCCGGTCGCCGACGAGGTGCCCGAGCGAGTCGTTGACGACCTTGAAGTCGTCGACGTCGATGAAGAGCAGGGTGTACGGCGCGCCGTCCTGGCGCGCGCTGCGCTCCCCGGCGTGCGCCAGCCGGTCGAGGAACAGCGCACGGTTGGGCAGGCCGGTCAGGCTGTCGTGCAGCGACTGCCGGGTGGCCTCGTCGACCGCGCGGTGCAGCGCCTGCACCGACTGCGCGTCGTTGAGGGCGAGGCTGACGTGCTCGGCGAAGGCCGTCAGCGCCTCCTGCTCCGTGGCGCTGTAGGTGCGGTGCGGACGGCGGGTGGCGACGACCAGGCTGCCGACGGCCTCGCCGCCCTGGCGGACCGGGCAGGCCATCGCGGCGAGGATGCCGTCGGCGGCGAAGCCGGGCAGCGGCTGCTCGACGCTCGGGTAGTGGCTGGTGAGCACCAGGGTGTTCTCGACGATGGCCCTGCCGCCGACCCCCTGCCCGACCGGCTGGCGCGCGGTCGCCAGGGCGAGCTCCTCGGGGACGCCGATGGACGACACCATGAGCATGTAGCGCGGGTCGACGGTGTCGACCAGGCGCAGCCCGACGATGTCCTCGCCGAGCAGCTCCGCCGCACCGGCGACGATCGCGTCGAGCACGTCGTTGAGCGGCTGGCGGCTGGAGATCGAGCGCTGGATGCGCGACAGCCGCTCGAGCAGCTCCTGCCGCTCGCGGAGAGAGGCGAGCAGCTTGGCGTTGTCGGCGGCGTGCGCGTCGCTGAGCCGGCGATGGCCGCGCTCCTCGTCGACCAGGCGGCGACCCTGCAGGGCGAGGCTGAGCACCTGCGCCATGCCGCGCAGCAGCGCGCGCTCCTCCTGGACGAAGGGCAGCGACTCGGAGCGTGCGAGCAGGACGGAGCCGCCTCCGACACCGGCGCACTCCGCGAGGGCGACGGTGCAGTCGCCGACCCCCTCGCACTCGAGGGTCGTCGCCCGACCCTCCGCCACGTCGACGAGCAGGGCGACCGGCGTCGCTCCTGCGGGGTAGCCCAGGGAGTGCAGGACGATGCCGTCGTCGACGAGGGCCGCGACCTCGCACTCCAGCGACTCGGCCATGTGCTCGAGCGACCGCTGCACGATGGTGGCGCGGTCGGGCAGGTCGACGACGGCGGTCAGCAGCTCGGTGAGCTGCTGCGTCGACCAGTGGTTGCGGGGCATGTCAGCCCACGGCCAGCACGACGAGGGTCTGGTTGTGGAAGCCGGATGTGCCGCTGGTGCGTGCGATCTCGCCGTAGGTGTAGAAGCCGGCGACGGGTGCCCCGCCGGCGTTGGCGGCGATCCGCGAGGTCTCGCGCGCCAGCCCGCCGTCCTCCAGCACGCCGCGCCGGGCGATGCAGTCGAAGGCGAGCAGGCCGACCGGGTCTGCGCCGCCGAGCGGTGCCAGCGCGGCCGAGCAGGCTGCGTCGGTGGCGGAGAGCACCGACTCCTCGTCGCCCTCCATGAACCAGGCGAGACCGCCGCGCGGCACGTGCGCGACGCAGACCAGCTCGCGCCTGTCGAAGTCTGCCTCCGCGACGAAGCGCACGTGCTCACCACGGCGCCGGGAGATCCCGAGCGGGTGGGTGAGGGCGAAGCGGGTGAAGGCGGCGGCGTCGGTCCAGGCCTCCTCGGGAGCCGACAGCCGCGTGAGGTACACGTCGAGCGCAGGCTTGTCGTCGATGCTCAGCACCCGGTTGTCGACGCTGTCGGTGACGAGCATGGGGTCGCCGACCCGCTGCCAGCCGTGGCTCACGCCGATCCCGAGTGGCGCGTCCGAGCCCAGGACGGCGGCGACCACGGAGCCCGTCAGCGCACGGTCGTCCTGCAGCTGGGTCGTGCGGGTCATCCGCAGGTCGTCGCCGGCGCAGCCGCCGACCATCGGGACCGCGGCGCCGAGGACGCCGTAGACGCCCCGGACGAGCTGCTCCTGGTCGCCGGCCAACCCGTCGCTGAGCAGGAGGAGCACCCGGTGCGGGCGGTCGTCCACCTCGGCGGCGACGGCGGCGACCCGCGCGCCGGCCTCCCGGAGGCCTCCGTCGCCGATCTCGGCATGGGCCGTGCGCGCGGTGAAGCCGGACCCGCCGAGGGCCATGACCACGACACCGGCGTCACCCGGCCCGTCCGCGGCGATCTCGCCCGCGGTGGAGCAGCCGATCAGGGGGGTGCTGCCGGCGACCCCGCGCACGCCCGCGAGCAGGTCGCCCGCGTCGTAGCCGTCCGAGCAGAAGACGACCAGCAGCGTGACGTCGTCCCGGCCGGCAAGGGCTGCTCGGGCTGCCTCGGCCCCGGCGGTCCGGGCGTCGGCCGTGCTGGACCGACCGGTTCCCGTCCACCGGTCTCCCGGTCCCGTCACCTCTGCTCCTCCTCCGCGGGTCCACGACAGTGCGCGGCTCTGCCTGCGGTCATCGTCGGTCGCCGTCGGCGCAGGCCGTAGCCCGACTCCCCAGAATGGTCACGACGGGGGCATCGGCATGGTTCGGACGGACTATGAGCGCCCGGTCCGTGCTGCTCCTCGGCCCCGTCCCGGGCGGTCCCTGGTCAGCGGCACTTGCGCAGCGGGGTCCGGTCCGGTGGACTACCCCCCGATGCGCCCCGTTCGGGGGCCGAGGGAAGGGGCACCCGTGAGCACGTCCGCGGACCACGCGGCTCAGCGTGGCCTGGCCGAGAAGCTCGGGATCGAGCCCGGCATGGTCGTGCAGGTGATGGGTGCGGATGCCGACGCCGACATCCCCGCCGACCAGTCGCTCATCGACGACGTGGGGGCGCGGGCCGGCACCGAGCTGGTCCTGACCGACGACACCGACGACGTCGTCGACGTCGTGATGCTCTGGTGGCGTGAGGGCGACGGCGACCTGGTCGACGCGCTCGTCGACGCCCTGACCAACCTCGCCGACAACGGCGTCGTCTGGCTGCTCACGCCGAAGGCCGGTCGCGACGGCCACGTCGAGCCGAGCGACATCGACGAGGCAGCCCCCACCGCCGGGCTGTCCAGCACGCGCAGCACCAGCGCGGCGCCCGAGTGGTCCGGCACGCGCCTGGTCGCCCCGAAGGCCGGCAAGGGCAAGAGCCGGCACTGACGCCGGAGCAGGCCCGGGCGCTGCTGTCGCCCGCGGGACGCGACGCCGTGGCGCTCGCGTCGTCGCTGGACCTGAGTCCCGGGGCGCGGCTGCGGAGCGCCGAGGCGGTGCGGACACTGGGCGGCCTCGGCCCGCTCGCCCTCCAGCAGGCGCTGCTGCGCGAGCGGGCGCGGGCCAAGCACCCCCGTGGCGCCGAGCTGTGGTGGACGGCGGCGGCGCTCGAGCAGGCGTCGTCGTACGACCTCGCGGTCCACCGCGCGCGGCGCTACACCGGGCCGGTGCTCGACCTGTGCTGCTCCGTCGGGGGTGACCTGCTCGCGCTGCCGCAGCGCTCGGTCGGGGTCGACCTCGACGAGGCTCGGCTGCTGCTGGCGCAGGCCAACGCCGAGGTCCTGGACCGTGACGTCGCCCTGCTGCGCGCCGACGTCACGGCGCTGCGGCTGCCCGCCGGGGCGGACGTCGTCGCGGACCCGGGTCGGCGAGCAGGGGGGCGCCGGGTCTTCGACCCGCGGGCCTACTCCCCGCCGCTGGACGTGGTGCTCGGCTGGCGGGACCGGGTGCGCTCGCTCGTCGTGAAGGTGGCACCCGGTGTCGACCACGAGGCGCTGCCGGACGACCTCGAGGTGGAGGTCGTGTCGCTGCGCGGCGACGTGAAGGAGGCGGTGCTCGTGGGCGGCGCCGCGCGGACCGGCTCGCGCCGCACGGCGACCCTGCTGCCGGCCGGCGACGTGCTGACCGATCTCGCGGTGCCGGTCCCCGAGGTGCGGCCGCCGGGTCGCTGGCTGCTCGAGCCGGACGGGGCGGTCGTCCGTGCCCACCTCGTCGCGCAGGTCGCTGCTCAGGTCGGCGGGTGGCTCGTCGACGAGACCATCGCCTACGTCAGCGCTGCCGCGAGAACGCCTACGCCGTACGGGAAGTGGTTCGAGGTGCTGGAGCAGCTCCCCTTCGGTCTCAAG
>SCTD01000608.1 GCA_004299215.1 Frankiales bacterium
CACCGCCCCCGCCCCGACCACCCGGTCCTCCGGTCGCAGCTGCGCCGCCAGCTCCGCCGGCCGTACGACCGCCGGTCCCTCGACGCGCGATCCCGCGACGTACCGCGCCCAGTAGACCTCCCGGCGCCGCGCGTCGGTGACGACCACGACGTCGCCGTCCGCCAGCCCGTCCAGCGAGCAGACGGAGTACGCCGGGACGGCCAGCGCGTCGGACATGGCCGCCGCCGTCATCAGCCCGACGCGGAGCCCGGTGAACGGGCCGGGCCCGGCACCCACCACGACCGCGTCGGGCCGCCGGCCGGCGAGCACCGACCGCACGCCCTGCGCCAGCAGCTCGCCGTGCCGGCGGCCGTCGACGACGACCGACTCGGCGAGCACCTCGGCGCCGGTCGCCGTCAGCGAGACCAGCGCGGCCGAGACGGCGGGCGAGGAGGTGTCGAGGCCGAGGACGAGCACGCGTACGAGGGTAGGCGCGACGGGGCACACTGCTGCCGTGGAGCCGGTCGACCTGTCGGGCACCCTGCGCCGGCTCGAGCCGAGCGGCTGGGTCGGTGCCGCGCGGGCCTTCGCCCGGTCGCTCCGGACGTCCGGGCAGGACCCCGGCCGGCTGCTCGTCGTCGGCACCGAGGAGGAGGAGCCGTGGCACCTCACGGCCCACCTGTCCGACGCCGCCCGGTGGGGAGCGATGCCCGGTCCGCCGCCGGTCCTCGTCCGGCGGCACGTCCCGGAGGGTGCGCCTCCGCACCTGTCGACAGGGCTGGACGCCGTGCACCGCGCGGCTCGCGGGGAGCGGGTGCTGATCGCGGCGCCGACGGCGGCGGACGACCTGCTGCTCGAGCGGCTCGACGACGCCCGGAAGCACGGCGCGCTGCTCTACGCCCTGCACGACGCCGACCGCACCCTCGAGGACCTCGCGCACGAGGCGCTGGTCCTGCCCGAGCTCGGCGGACTCGACACGGCGACCCACGTGCTCACCACGCGCGAGCTCCCGCGGCGCCGGTGGTCCCTGCGGAGGTAACCCCCTGACCGGGTGATCTCGGACATCCGGAGCGCATCCGACACAGCCAGCATGAGCCGGGAGCACGACGACGCCACCGAGCACCACTGGCGCGCGCGTCCCGTGCTGGCCGGAGCGCTGCGCACCGTGCTGCTCTCCGTCCCGCTCCTGGCGTCCAGCGCCGCGGTCCTGCTCCTGTCGCGCTGGCTGCCGCCCGGCACGAGCAGCCGCTGGTGGGGCCTGGCTCTCCTGCTGCTCACGGCGGTGGGCGTCGCGATGGCCGTCGAGCGCGCCACCCGACGGCTGCTCCCGATCGCGCTGCTGCTCAAGCTGTCGATGATCTTCCCCGACCGCGCGCCGTCACGCTTCAAGCTGGCGCGCGCCGCCGCGGTACGGCCACCCGGTCACGAGCTGCTGTGGGAGGGCACCGACAGCGAGCCGACGAGCACGGCCGACCTGGTGCTGAACCTCGTGGCCGCCCTCGGCACGCACGACCGGCGGACCCGCGGTCACTCCGAGCGGGTGCGCCTGCTCTGCGACATGCTGGCCGAGGAGCTCAAGCTCGACGACGACGCGCGCGACCGGCTGCGCTGGTCCTCGCTGCTGCACGACGTCGGCAAGATGAAGGTCTCCACCTCGATCCTGAACAAGCCGGGACGGCTGGACGCCAAGGAGTTCGACCGCATCAAGCAGCACCCCGCTGCCGGCGCCGAGCTCGCGGCCCCGCTGCTGCCCTGGCTGGGCGAGTGGGGCGACGGGATCGTCGACCACCACGAGAAGTACGACGGCACCGGCTACCCCGCAGGCAAGTCCGGCGCCCAGATCTCGACCGCCGGGCGGCTCATCGGCCTCATCGACGCCTTCGAGACCATGACGGCGGCCCGCCCCTACAAGAAGGCCATGGCCACCAAGGCGGCGCGCGAGGAGCTGGCGCGCTGCGCGGGCACCCACTTCGACCCGCTGATGGTGCGGGCGTTCCTCGCGATCTCCCTGCCTCGCGTCCTGTGGGCGATGGGCCCGCTGTCGTTCCTGCTCCAGCTGCCCTTCCTGCGTCCGCTGGCCGACGCCGGTGTGCGGACCGGGGTGGTCGCTCCGCAGGCAGCCGCGTCCGCGCTCGCCTCCGGTGCGGCGTCCGCCGTGCTGGTCAGCAGCGGTCTCGGCGGGATCACCGGGCCGGCGACCACCGGTGCGGCGGAGCTGCTGGGCGCTCCCGAGCTCCGCTCGTCACAGGGCGCAGCGCCGTACAACCTGCAGGACCGCGTGACCCCGCCGCCGGCCGTGTCGTCGGCGCAGCCCGAGGCCGCAGGCACGAACGAGGTCGCCACGTCCGGGACCGCCGCCGGCGCGAGCAGCGGGTCGCCGTCCGCCGTAGGTGCGGCGGCGGAGCAGCCGGAGGCGGCATCCGGGTCGACGGCGGACTCCACCGTCGACGCGGAGCTGCCGACCGATCCGCCGCGCGGACCGAGGGCCGCCGAGACCCCGCCGACCTCCGACGAGCCGGTGGACGACGAGCCGGTGGACGACGAGCCGGTGGGACCGTCCGGACCGGACACCGCTGAGCAGGAGCCCCCGGAGCAGCAGCCGGAGGACGACGAGCAGCCGGCCGTCGCGCCCGACGACCCGACGCCGGTCACCGTCGTCCTGGACCCCGGCTCGGCGACCGAACCGCCTCCTCCCGGCTCGACGCCGGCACCGGCACCGGGCGGGGTCGCCGCGCCCGAGCCCACCCCGAGCGCCAGCTCCGGTCCTGCTGCTGCCGAGGCCACGCCCGCGCCGGGCGTCAGCGCGAGTGACAGCCCGGAGCCCGAGCCCGCGCCGACGACCGGTGCCGGCGCCGGTCCCGGGCCCGACCCCGGACCGACGACCAACCCGCAGGTCAGCGCCGGCATCCTCGACGGCCCGGCCGACGTCGTCGACACGCGCACCATCACGTTCACCTTCGCGCCGGGGACGGCGTGGGAGTGCCAGG
>SCTD01000609.1 GCA_004299215.1 Frankiales bacterium
ACCGACGGCCCGGCCCGGGTCGGCGGTGCGCACCCGCGGGACGCAGCTCCGCTACATCGCCCGCGAGACCCTCGCGCACGTCTACTACGAGGTGCTCGGCCGCAGCGGCGAGTCGGGCCCCGGCGCGCTCTGACGTACGCCGTGGGTGTCGCGGTCGTGGCGGCACACATGAGTCGCGGAGCGCGGTGACTGTCCGGTGTGGTCGTCAGGCCTGAGCGAGCGTCGCGCGCCCTCACGTACGACGGCTCAGTGCGCGGCGCGGGCGATCCCGGCGAGGTACTCCTCCAGCAGGACAGCCTCGCCGGCATCCGCCGCCCACGCCGCGAGCGCCGCGCAGAGGGACACCGCCAGCGCCCGGCCTCGCGCCTCGGTGTCGGCCGACACCGGGCCGTAGGCGGCGAGCATCGCGTCGCGGGCCGGCCCCTCGAAGGCCGACCACGCCAGCGACAAGTCCACGGCGCGGTCCGCGAAGCAGGTGTCGCCCCAGTCGATGACGCCGGTGGGGGAGCCGTCCGGCAGGACCAGCAGGTGACGCGGGTGCAGGTCGCCGTGCACGAGCACCGGGTCCGGGGTCGGGGTGCCGAGGTCCACGTCGACGACCGCCTCGACCGCGGCGTCCCGGTGCCAGATGCCTCGCGCCGCAAGGCGATCGAGCCAGTCGTGCGTCCGTGCCGCCCGGTCCGCGGGAGCGCCGCGGGAGTTGGGGTCCATCGGCAGGTCGACGTCGACCTGCAGCGAGTGGAGCGCGTGCAGGAAGGCACCCACCGCCTCCGCTGCAGCCACCCGGTCGCAGGCGACCTGCGCCAGCTCCGACCCCGGAATCAGCGGCCCGCCCCAGAACGGCCACGGGTAGTCGCCGGCCGGCGCCCCCAGGTGGGTCGGCCGAGGCACCGCCAGCGGCAGCTCCGCGAGCAGCGGCAGCACCGCGAGCTCCCGCCGCTGCAGCTCGACCGCGACCTCCCGTCGCGGGAAGCGGAACAGGACGTCCCCGACCAGCAGCACGCTGTTGTCCCACCCGGTCGCGACGGCCCGCACCGGGGCGCCGCGCAGGGCGGGGAACTGCGCCCCGACGAGCGCCGCCGCCCGCGCCTCGTCGACCGGCTGGGCCGACTCCCAGGGCGCGCTCACGTCATGGGGACGGCGGCGACGGTCAGCCGCGACCGTGCAGCAGCTTGATCACCTTCCGCAGCTGCTCGGTGGTCTTCTCGGGGCGGTCGAACGACGTCAGGGCGACCGGCAGGGCGAAGCGCTGCCGGGTGATCGACTTGGCCCGGGTGAACTCGCGCAGCCCGTCGTCACCGTGGATCCGCCCGAAGCCCGACTCCCCGATGCCACCGAAGGGCAGTCCCGGGACCGTCGCGAAGGTGATGACGCCGTTCACGCTGGTCATCCCCGAGCGCACCCGGCGGGCGATCTCGACGCCCTTCCTGGAGGACTTGGCGAACACCGCGCCGGCCAGCCCGTAGGTGGTGGCGTTGGTGCGCCGCAGCGCCTCCTCGACGTCCGGCACCCGCGTCACGGTGACGGTCGGCCCGAAGGTCTCCTCTGTCACGGCAGTGCTGTGCTCGGGCACGTCCACCAGCACGGTGGGCGGGACGAACGGGCCGTCCACGACCCCCCCGGTCAGCGCCCGCCCGCCGTGCTGCAGGGCGTCGGCGATGTGCCGCTGGATGATGCCGATCTGCGACGGCATGGTGATCGCACCGTACGACGCGCCGTCGTGCGACCCCGGCGTGAGCTTCGCGGCACGCGCCGTGATCTCCGAGACGAACGCGTCGTAGGAGCCCTCGGTCACGTAGACGCGCTCGATCCCGATGCAGGTCTGCCCCGCGTTGCTCATGGCCCCCCACAGCGCGGCGTCCGCGGCGGCGGCCACGTCGGCGCCGTCGTCGACGATCATGGCGTCCTTGCCGCCGCACTCCATGAGCACCGGCACGAGGCCCTCGGCGCAGGCGGCCATGACCTTCCGGCCTGTCGCTGCCGAGCCGGTGAAGGCGATCTTGTCGACGCCGGCCCGGCAGAGCGCGGCGCCCGTCGGGCCGAAGCCGGTGACCAGCTGCATCACGTCGGCCAGCCCGGGGTTGGCCGTCCTCCACGCGTCGACCAGCCACGCGCCGACGGCGGGGGTGTGCTCGCTCGGCTTGAAGACGATCGCGTTGCCGGCGGCGAGGGCGTAGGCGAGCGAGCCCATCGGCGTGAACACCGGGTAGTTCCACGGACCGATGACACCGACCACGCCGAACGGCGGGTACTCCAGCGTGGCCGCCTGGTTCGCCGCCATGGCTCCGGACCGGACCCGGCGCGGCCCCAGCACCCGGCGCGCGTTCCTGGTCGCCCAGGCGATGTGGTCGACGGTCAGCGTGATCTCCAGCAGCGCGTCGGGGACGGGCTTGCCGTTCTCGGCGTGCACCAGCTCGGCGAGCTCCTGCATCCGGCGGGCGATCTCGGCCTTCCAGGCGTTCAGGTGCGGCTTGCGGCCGGCGAAGCCGAGCTCGGCCCAGCGGCCGCTCGCGGCGCGGGCCCGCATCACGGCGGCCTCGACCTGCGCGTCGGTGTGCACGGGCCAGGTGGAGTGCACCCGGCCGGTCGCGGGGTCGAGCGAGTCGAAGGTCGTGGCGTCCACGGCAGCGGTCATGAGGGGAGCGTAATTCGGATGACACGGCCCGACGACCGCGCTTACCGTTCGGGCTGCGCAGCCGCGGGGGCTGCCGCGAGAGCTCAGGGAGGTGCGCGATGCCCGTCGTCTCCCTCCAGCAGTCCGCGGCCTGACGCATCCCGCTCGGCCGCTCCTCGAGCAAAGGCCCTGCGTTGACTCTCCCCGGCACCCCTCCCGCCGTCCCCGACGGCACCCGTCCCGCACGCGTCGTGCGGGTCGACCGCTCCGCCTACGACGTCCTCACCGAGGACGGCCCGGCCCGCCTGCCCGCCCTGCCCGCCTGCGAGGTGACGGTCGGCGACTGGCTCGCCGTCACCGACGACGGCGGCTGGGCGCTGCTCCCTCGTACGTCCCTGCTCGTCCGTGGCGCCTCCTCCGGCGTCAGCCGCACCCAGCCGCTGGCGGCCAACGTCGACGTCGTGCTCGTCGTCGCGAGCCTGTCCGTGCCGATCCCCGTGCGCCGGATCGAGCGGCTGCTCACCCTCGCCTGGGAGAGCGGCGCGGCGCCGGTCGTCGTGCTCACCAAGGCCGACCTGCACGCCGATCCCGAGGCAGCCGTCCGCGACCTCGAGCCGCACGCCCCGGGCGCCCCGCTCGTGGTCACCAGCGCTGCGGACGGGGACGTCGCGGCCCTCGCGCCGTACGCCCGGCCGGGCACCACGCTGGTGCTGCTGGGCGCCTCCGGCGCGGGCAAGTCGACCGTGGTGAACGCCCTCGCCGGCCCTTGCCGTCGACGCCGCGGACGTCGCCGACGTCCATGACGGTCGCGCCGGCGAGGGCGTTCACCACGGTCGACTTGCCCGCGCCGGAGGCGCCCAGCAGCACCAGCGTGGTGCCCGGCCGGGCGTACGGCGCGAGG
>SCTD01000610.1 GCA_004299215.1 Frankiales bacterium
TACGGTACGAAGCACGATGACCTCGATCCCTTCTAGCCCAAGGGGTCGAGGTCATCTTCGCGTCTGGCAACCTCTCACTCAGGGACCGACGCGGCCGACTTTTTCAGGTCGAAGTAGCTACCGGCTGCTGCGCAGCTTGGCGAGCGCTTCGGCGAGGATCGCCTCGCCGTCCTCGGCGTTGCGCCGCTCGCGCACGTAGGCCAGGTGGGTCTTGTACGGCTCGGTCTTGCTCTGCGCCGGCGGGTTGTCCTTGTCCTGACCGGCGGGGAAGCCGCACCGCGGGCAGTCCCAGGTCTCCGGGATGGCCGCGTCGTCGGCGAACGACGGGCGGGTCTCGTGCTTGTTGGCGCAGTAGAACGGGATGCGCCGGCGGGGCGCCGCCTCGCCGCGCTCCGCCTCGCCCATGGGGCCGGCGCCCACACGGCTGCCCCGAATCGCGTTGCCGCCTGCCACGGGAGTGCTCCTGACGTCGAGGGCTGAGGTGAGGGACGAGCTAGAGGGGGACGGCCGGGCCGGTCTCCTTGAGGAGCAGGCCCAGCGCGATGATGCAGACCACCCACACCAGACCGCAGACGATGGTCAGCCGGTCGAGGTTCTTCTCCACCACGGCGCTGCCGCCGAGCGAGGACGACACGCCACCGCCGAACAGCGTCGACAGGCCGCCGCCCTTGCCCCGGTGCAGCAGCACGAGCACGATCAGCAGCAGGCTGGTGATCGTGAGCAGGATGGACAGGAAGGTGACCACGGTCGGGAGCTCCGTTTCGGTGCGTGCGGGGGTCCGCTCAGGATAGCGGGGTCTCAGCTCCCGCTGGGGTGCGTGGACCCGTCCGGGCCCGCCACGGGGGCGGAGATCTCGGTCGTCGGCTCCGGGACGTGGGTGTCGCCACCGACGATCTTCACGGCTTCGGCGAAGTGGCACGCGGCCGGGTGGCCCTGACCCCGGTCGACGAGCTCCGGCGGGTCGGTCGCGCAGATGTCCTGCGCCTTCCAGCAGCGGGTGCGGAAGCGGCAGCCCGACGGCGGGTTGGCCGGGCTCGGCACGTCGCCGGTGAGCATGATGCGGGTCTTCTGGGCCCGGGCGACCGGGTCCAGCACGGGGACGGCCGACAGCAGCGCCTGGGTGTACGGATGGGCGCTGTTCTCGTAGATGTCCTCCTCTGTGCCGATCTCGACGATGGCGCCGAGGTACATCACGGCCACGCGGTCGCTGATGTGGCGCACGACCGACAGGTCGTGGGCGATGAAGATGTACGCGAGGCCGAACTCGTGCTTGAGCTCCTCGAGCAGGTTGATGACCTGCGCCTGCACCGACACGTCCAGGGCCGAGACCGGCTCGTCGCAGACGATGATCTCGGGCTGCAGCGCGAGCGCCCGGGCGATGCCGATGCGCTGCCGCTGGCCGCCGGAGAACTGGTGCGGGTAGCGGTTGACGAAGTCGGGGTTGAGACCGACCCGCTCGAGCAGCTCGCGGACCCGGCGCTGCCGGTCCTTGGACGGCACGACGTCGGGGTGGATCTCCCACGGCTCGCCGACGATGTCGCCGACGGTCATGCGCGGGTTCAGCGAGGAGTACGGGTCCTGGAAGATGATCTGGATGTTGCGCCGGAGCTTGCGCAGCTCCTTGCCGGAGAGCTCCGTGACGTCGGTGCCCTTGTAGAAGATCTTGCCGGCGGTGGGCTTCTCCAGGTGCATGATCAGCTTGGACACGGTCGACTTGCCGCAGCCGGACTCGCCGACCAGGCCGAGGGTCTCGCCCTTGTCGAGGCTGAAGCTCACGCCGTCGACCGCCCGCACCTGGCCGACCGTCTTCTTGAAGACGATGCCCTGGGTCAGCGGGAAGTGCTTGACCAGGCCCTCGACCCGCAGCAGCGGCTCGCTGGACGTGCCGCTCCCGGACGTGGCCGTCAGGGTCTCAGTGGTCACGCAGCACCTCTTCGGCATAGTGGCAGGCGCTGTACCGGCCGGGGACGACCTCCAGCAGCGGCGGCAGCGCGGTCGGGCAGTAGTCGGTCGCCCGTGGGCAGCGCGGGTGGAACGGGCAGCCGGACGGCAGGTTCGCGAGGTTGGGAGGCGCTCCCACGATCGGGTTGAGCCGCTGGCCCTTCTGGTCCACCCGGGCGATCGAGGCCATCAGGCCCTCGGTGTACGGCATGGCCGGCGCGCTGAACACCGCGTCGGTCGCGCCGGTCTCGACGATGCGCCCGGCGTACATGACGGCGACGCGGTCGGCGATCTCCCCGACGACGCCGAGGTCGTGGGTGATGAGGATCAGCCCCATCCCCGTCTCCTTCTGGAGCTCGGCGAGCAGGTCCATGATCTGGGCCTGCACCGTCACGTCCAGGGCGGTCGTGGGCTCGTCGGCGATGAGGATCGCCGGGTCCAGCGCGATCGCCATCGCGATCATCACGCGCTGCCGCATGCCGCCCGAGAACTGGTGCGGGTAGTCGTTGACGCGCTCCTTGGCCGACGGGATGCGCACCCGCTCCATCAGCTCGATGGCGGCCTTCTTGGCATCGGCCCGCGAGGCGCCCCGGTGGCGGCGGAACATCTCGCCGATCTGCGCCCCGACGCTGAACACGGGGTTCAGCGAGGAGAGCGCGTCCTGGAAGACGATGGAGATCTCCTCGCCCCGCAGGTCGCGCTGCTCCTTGGCGCTCATCGTGAGCAGGTTGCTGCCCTTGTAGCGGATCTCGCCGCCGGTGACGAAGCCGGGCGGTGAGTCGAGGATGCCCATGATGGCCTGCGCGCTCACGGACTTCCCGCAGCCGGACTCGCCGAGGATCGCCAGCGTCTCGCCGGCCGACAGCGTGTAGCTGATGCCGTTGACGGCGTGGACGACGCCGTAGTCGGTGCGGAACTCGACGTAGAGGTCGTCCACCTCGAGCAGGGGGACCCCGCCGACGGGCGCGCCGGAGGGAGAGGTCATCAGGCTGGTCATCTCACCGCAGCTTCGGGTCGAGGGCGTCACGCAGGGCGTCGCCGAGCAGGATGAAGGACAGCACCGTCACCGACAGGAAGATGCTGGGGAAGAACAGCAGGTGCGGCGCGCTGCGGATGTAGCTCTGCGCGCTGTTGATCTGCAGGCCCCAGGAGATCGCCGGCTGCTGGAGGCCGATGCCGAGGAACGACAGCGCCGCCTCGGCGGCGATGGTGGCGCCCACGGCGATCGTGGCGTAGACGAGCACCGGCGCCAGGGAGTTCGGCAGGATGTGCCGGAGGATGATCCTCGAGTCGGTGGCGCCCATCGCCCGCGCGGCGCTGACGTAGTCGGTGTCCTTCACCGAGATGACGCTCGACCGGAACAGGCGCATCACCGTCATCCACGACAGCAGGATCAGCGCGGTGGACACTGTCGCGAGGTTGCGCTCGCCGAAGAACCGGTCGGAGGCGAGCAGGTTCAGCAGCAGGATCGCGCCGAGGATGAGCGGCAGGCCGTAGATGACGTCGGTGATGCGCGCGATGACGGTGTCGAACCAGCCGCCGAAGTAGCCGGCGAGCGCGCCGAGGAAGATGCCGATCAGGAGCGCTCCGCCCACCACGACCAGCCCGATGATCATCGACACCCGGGCGCCGTAGATGACGGTCGAGTAGTAGTCGCAGCCGAAGGTGTCGTAGCCGAACCACGCGCCGTTGGTGCCGGGCGTCTTCCGGGAGTTCGCCAGGCTGCAGGCGTTGCGGGCGCGCGGGTCGATGCTGGTGAACAGCTGCGGGAAGGCCGCCATGACGGCCAGCACCAGGAGCATCCCGGAGGCCAGCAGGAACAGCTTGCTCCGCCGCATCTGCCGCCAGGCGTCGGACCAGAGGCTGGCCTGCCGCAGGTCACCGCCGCCGGACAGCTCGGGCACCGTGGCGGGTGACGAGCCGACGGACGGGTCTCCGCTGGCCAGGCCCGGGTCCGGCTCGGACAGGGAGCTGTGCGGCAGGCCGGAGGTGGTGCGCTCACTCATAGCGGATCCGGGGGTCGAGGGCGGCGTAGAGCACGTCCACCAGCAGGTTGAACAGGATGTAGACGAGGACGAAGAGCGTGACGATGCCGACCACCACCGCGCCCTCCTGGCTGGCGATGGCGTCGAAGACCGCGCGGCCGAGCCCGGGCAGGTTGAAGATGCCCTCGGTGATGATCGCCCCCGACATCAGGGTGCCGAGGTCGACGCCGAGGTAGGTCACCACCGGGATCAGGCTGTTGCGCAGCGTGTGCTTGCCGACCACCGAGGCGGGCGTGAGGCCCTTGGCCTTGGCCGTCCGGACGTAGTCGTTGCGCAGGTTCTCCACCAGCGAGGTGCGGGTCAGCCGCGCGATGTAGGCCAGGGACAGCGCGCCCAGCACGAAGCCGGGCAGCAGGTAGCTCTGCAGCCCGTCGTTGAGGCCGGCGATCGGGAACAGCCCGAGCCGCAGCCCGAAGGTGTACTGGGCGATGAAGCCCAGCACGAAGGACGGGATCGACACGATCAGCGTCGTCGAGACGAGCACCAGGCTGTCGAAGAAGCTCTTGTTCCGGATCCCGGCCAGGATGCCGGCAATCAGCCCGAAGATCGCCTCGAAGGCCAGCGCGACGAGCGCGAGCTTGATCGTGACGGGCAGTCGCTGCTGGATGATCTCGGACACCGGGCGGCCGCTGAAGTCCCGGCCGAAGTCGCCCTGCACGAGGCCGCCGACGTACTTGATGTACTGCACGGGAAGCGGGTCGTTGAGGTTGTACTCCTCGCGCAGCTGCTCCTGGACCGCGGGGGCGAGCGGGCGGTCCCCACCGAGCGCGCGGATCGGGTCGCCCGGCAGTGCGAAGACCATCGCGAAGATGAGGAACGTCGCGCCGAGGAGGACCGGTATCGCGAGCAGCAGGCGGCGCGCGATGTAGCGGGCCATGACACTCCAGGTGGTGAGGTCGGCGGTGTGCGCGGGGGCGGCAGCCCTCGGATGCGCAGCGTAGGTCACCGGCGTCCCCTTGCGGGTGATCGACGCCGGGTGGAGATGAGGCCGCACGGCAACGGCGTGCCGCCCGACGCTGAGCGCCGGGCGGCACGCCGCCGAGATGGAGCTACTGCTTGACCGTGACGTCCTCGAGAACGATGTTGCTGAAGGCGTTGACCTTCACGTTGTCGAGGCGGTCCGACCAGACGTACTGGGCGGTGCTG
>SCTD01000611.1 GCA_004299215.1 Frankiales bacterium
GTCGACGAGCAGTCCCGGACCGCGACCTTCGAGCCGGGGGTGCGGGGACCGGACGCGGAGCGGCTGCTCGCGGCGTACGGCCTGACGCTCGGCCACTTCCCCCAGTCGTACGAGCACGCGTCCCTGGGTGGCTACGCCGCCACCCGCAGCGCCGGCCAGGCCTCGACCGGCTACGGCCGCTTCGACGAGCTCGTGGTGGCCGTGGAGCTGATGACGCCGGCCGGACCGCTCCGGCTCGGGCGGGGCGCGGCCACGGCCGCCGGTCCGGACCTGCTGGGTCTGGTCCTCGGCAGCGAGGGGGCCTTCGGCGTCGTCACCTCGGTGACGGTGCGGGTGCGACCCCTGCCGGCCGTGAGGCGCTACGAGGGGCTGTTCTTCCGGACCTGGGCGGAGGGGTGCGCGGCGCTGCGCGAGATGGAGCAGGAGCGCGTCGCCCCCGACGTCGCGCGGCTGTCCGACCCGGACGAGACCCGCGCGCAGCTGGCCCTCGCCGGCACGGGCGGTCTCAAGGGCCGGGTGGGCCGCGCCGTGCTCCGCGCCCGCGGCTACACGGGCGGCTGCCTGGCGATCCTCGGCTGGGAGGGCACCGAGTCCGCCGTCGCCGCCCGGCGGAAGGCGTCGCTCTCGGTCGCCGGCCGGCACGGCGCGTTCGTCGCCGGCACGTCGGTCGGCGACAGGTGGGAGCACGGCCGGTACGCCGGGCCGTACCTGCGCGAGGACCTGCTCGACGCGGGCTACCTGGTGGAGACGCTCGAGACCTCGGCCACCTGGTCCCGGCTGGACGCGACGCACGCCGCCGTCCGCACCGCGCTGTCCGAGGCGCTCCCCCGCTCGATCGTGATGTGCCACGTGAGCCACCTCTACGCGCACGGCGCGTCGCTCTACTTCACGGTGCTCACCACCCGCTCGAGCGACGACCCGATGGCCCAGTGGCAGCGCGCCAAGGACGCTGCCTGCGCGGCCATCGTCGACAGCGGTGCGACGATCACCCACCACCACGCCGTCGGCACCGACCACCGCGACTGGATGACCGACGAGGTCGGCACGCTCGGCGTGGAGGTGCTGCGGGCGGTCAAGGCGACGCTCGACCCGGCCGGGGTGCTCAATCCCGGCAAGCTGATCCCCACCCGAGAGGACTGACGTGCGCCGACTGCAGCTGGTCGTCAACCCGGCAGCGGGCGGGGGGCGGGCGTCCACGCTCCTGCCGTCGGTCGAGGCGGCGCTGCGCAGCGCCGGCCACGACCTCGTCGTGACGCCGACGGCCTCGCTCGAGCACGCCGACGAGCTCACCGCCCAGGCCGTCGCCGACGACCGGGTCGCCGTCGCGATGGGCGGCGACGGCATCGTCGGGCGCGTCGCCGGCACCGTGGCGCGCCTCGGCGGGGTGCTCGGCGTGCTCCCCGGCGGTCGCGGCAACGACTTCTGCCGCGCCACCGGGCTCCCCCAGGACCCGGTCGGGGCCTGCGCGGTCCTGTCCAGCGGCGTCGCGCAGCCCGTCGACCTCGGCGTCGTCACGAGCGCCGAGGGCGAGGCGGTCTTCCTCGGCATCGCCAGCATCGGCTTCGACAGCGACGTGCAGGAGAGGGTGCTGACCAGCCGGGTGCCGCTCGGCCAGCTGGTCTACCTCTACGGCTCGCTCGCGACCGTGGCGACCTGGCGGCACGCGCGCTTCTCGTGCTCGGCCGACGGCGAGCCGTTCACGGTGCACGGCTGGTCGGTCGCGGTCGCCAACTCCGGCATCTACGGCGGCGGCATGCACCTCGCGCCGGACGCCTCGCTGCACGACGGGCTGCTCGACGTGGTGACCTCCTCCGCGACCGGGAAGCTGGCCTTCCTCCGGGCGCTGCCCAAGGTCTTCAAGGGCACCCACGTGGACGAGCCGTCCATCTCGGTGCGCCGCGCCTCGGTCGTCGAGCTGGACGCCGACCGGCCGTTCCGGGTCTTCGCCGACGGCGACCCGGTCGGCACGCTGCCGGCCACCGTGACGGTGCGTCCCGGTGCGGTGCGGGTGCTGCTGCCACCCACCTGACAGTCTGTGCGGCGTGCCGTCCACCAACCGCCTGGTCAAGCGCGTCGTCCTCGGCAGGGCGCTGCGCAGCGACCGCCAGGCCGAGCAGGAGCTGCCCAAGCGGCTCGCCCTCCCGATCTTCGCCAGCGACCCGCTGTCCAGCGTCACCTACGCGACGCAGGAGCTGCTGGTCATCCTCACCCTCGGCGGGATCGCCTACCTCTACCTGACGCCGTACCTGGCGGCGGCGGTGGTCGTCCTGCTCACCGTGGTGGTGCTGTCCTACCGCCAGCTCGTGCACGCCTACCCGACCGGCGGCGGGGACTACGAGGTCGCCTCCACGAACCTCGGCCGGCGCAGCGGCGGGGTCGTCGCCAGCGCGCTGCTCGTGGACTACGTCCTCACCGTCGCCGTCTCGGTCTCCGCCGGCGTCGACAACATCATCAGCGCCGCCCACGGGCTGCAGGACCACCGCGTCGCCGTCGCCCTGGGCTGCGTCGCCCTGCTGACCGCCCTCAACCTGCGCGGGGTACGGGAGAACGGCCGGATCTTCGCGATCCCGACGTACGGCTTCGTCCTCGGCGTCGCCGCGCTGGTCGCGTACGGCTTCTACTCCGCCGCCACGGGCGACACCCCGCAGGCCGAGAGCGCGTCGTACACCGTCATCCCCGCCGACGGGAAGGACGAGCTCACCGGCCTCGCGTTCGCCTTCCTGGCCCTGCGGGCGTTCGCCTCCGGCTGCACGGCGCTCACGGGGGTCGAGGGCATCGCGAACGGCGTCCCGGCCTTCCGCCGGCCCAAGGCCCGGAACGCCGCCACGACGCTGGCCCTGATGGGCGCCATCGCCGGCGCGATGTTCATCGGCATCACGGCCCTGGCGATGCTCACCGACGTCCGCTACGTCGAGGACCCGGTGCGCCAGATCGCCGGCTTCAGCGAGGGCGACGTGCAGCCCAGCGTCATCGCCCAGCTGGGCGCCGCGGTGTTCGGCGACGGCAGCCCGGGCTTCTTCTACCTGCAGGTGATGGCGGCCGGGATCCTCATCCTGGCCGCCAACACCGCCTTCAACGGGTTCCCGGTGCTGGGGTCGATCCTGGCCCAGGACCGCAACCTGCCGCGCCAGCTGCACACCCGTGGCGACCGGCTGGTCTACAGCAACGGCATCCTCACCCTCGCGGTCTTCGCCGGGCTGCTCATCGCCGCCTTCGACGCGAGCGTCACGCGCCTGATCCAGCTCTACATCGTCGGCGTCTTCACCTCGTTCACCTTCGGCCAGGCCGGCATGGTCAAGCACTGGAACACGCTGCTGCGCAAGGGAGCGGTGCCCGCCGACCGGCGCGGCGCCGTCCTGCGCAGCCGCGCGATCAACTTCCTGGGGGCGAGCCTCACCGGCCTGGTCCTGGTCATCGTCACGGTCACGAAGTTCACCCACGGCGCCTACCTCGTGCTCATCGCGATGCCCGTGCTCTACGGCATCATGCGCGGGATCAACCGGCACTACGAGCGGGTCGCCGAGGAGCTCGAGCCGGACGACGAGCTCATCCCGCTGCCCAGCCGCAACCACGCCGTGGTGCTCGTGTCGAAGCTGCACGCCCCGACGTTGCGCGCGCTCACCTACGCCCGGGCCACCCGGCCGCACGACCTCACGGCGCTGACCGTCGAGGTCGACAAGGAGGAGTCACGCGCGCTGCAGGAGGCGTGGGAGCGGCGCGCGCTGCCGGTGCCGCTCACCGTCATCCACTCGCCCTACCGCGAGATCACCCGGCCGGTGCTCGACTACGTGCGCGACCTGCACCGCAGCAGCCCGCGTGACGTCGTGACCGTCTTCATCCCGGAGTACGTCGTCGGCCACTGGTGGGAGCAGCTGCTCCACAACCAGAGCGCGCTCCGCCTCAAGGCGCGGCTGCTGTTCCAGCCCGGCGTCATGGTCACCAGCGTCGCCTACCAGCTGCGCTCGTCGCAGCAGCGGCAGGAGCAGCAGGACGCGCAGGACTCCGCGCCGGGGGACGTGCGCCGCCCGCTCCGCCACGGCACGGACTAGCGCTTCCCGGGTCCGATCCCGAGCTCGCCCAGCGTGCCGGCGACGTCGGTCGGCACGAACCACACCTTGTTCGCCTCGCCCTCGGCGATCCGGGGCAGCAGCTGGGTGCGCTGGAAGGCCAGCACGTTCTCGTCGATCCCCGCGTCCTTGATGGCCTGGACGACCATCGCGATCGCCTTGGCCTCGCCCTCGGCGCGCAGCAGCGCCGACTGCTTGTCGGCCTCGGCGCGCAGGATCGTCGCCTGCTTGTCGGCCTCGGCGTTGAGCACGGCGGCCTCCTTCTGCCCCTGCGCGGACAGCACCGCCGACTGCTGCTGGCCCTCGGCGGTGAGGATCGCCGCCCGCTTGCCGCGGTCGGCCCGCATCGCCTGCTCCATGGCGTCGCGGATCGTGGGCGGCGGCTCGATGCCGCGGATCTCGACCCGGTTCACCTTCACCCCCCACTTGCCGGTCGCCTCGTCGAGCACCGTCGCGAGCCGCTCGTTGATGTGGTCGCGACCGGTCAGCGCCTCCTCGAGCTGCATGCCGCCGACGACGTTGCGCAGCGTCGTGACGACCAGCTGCTCGATGGCCACCACGACGTTCTCGATCTTGTACTGCGCCGAGGCGGGGTCGGTGATCGAGTAGTAGATGACCGAGTCGATCCCGACCACCAGGTTGTCGCGGGTGATGACGGCCTGCGGCGGGAAGCCGACGACCTGCTCGCGGATGTCCATGCGGGTCCGCACGCGGTCGAGCACCGGCACGAGCAGGTGGATGCCCGGCTCGAGCGTGCGGCTGTACTTGCCCAGCCGCTCGATGACGAAGACCGACGCCTGCGGCACGATCCGCACCGTCTTGAGCAGCGCCACGACGACCAGCGCCGCGAGGACGAGGACGACGATGCCAGCAGGGTCCACGACGGGAGCCCCTTCCGTGTCAGGTGTGCGGGAGATCCGGGGAGTAGACGAGCAGCGTCGCGCCGTCGACCGCGGCCACGCTCACCGGCAGACCGGCGTCGATCGGCCCGGTGCCGGCGTACGGCCGGGCTCGCCACAGCTCGCCGTTGAGGCGGACCTGACCGCTCAGCTCGGTGACCTTCTCGACCACCATCGCGGTCGAGCCGGTGAGAGCGCGGGCGTCGGTGTGCGAGCCGTCGTCGCCGGACAGCAGCATCCGCTGCATCGGCGGGCGGGCGAAGGCCAGCAGCGCGAGGCTGGAGCCGGCGAAGACCAGGCCCTGCACCAGGGCGGGCGCGCCGAGGAAGGCCGCGACGGCCGTGACGAGCGCCGCGGCGCCCAGCAGGCCGAGCACGATCGTGAGGGTGAACATCTCGGCGACGACCAGCCCGATGCCTGCCAGCAGCCACACCAGGTCCTCCACGGGCCGACCCTATCCCCGCAGCCGCCGCCCGCCAGGCAGGATCGAGGGGTGACCGCCCCCGTACGCACGTTCAAGGTCCGCCGGCGCGTCACCCCCGGCCAGGCCGACGCTCTCGCGCGGCTGCTGCCCGGCTACGGCGTCGACGCGACGCGGCCGTTCGTGGCGGCGCAGGCCTTCGGCCGGCAGGCGCCGCTGGTGCTCGAGATCGGCTCGGGGATGGGCGAGGCGACGGCGGCGATGGCCGCGGCCGACCCGGGTCGCGACGTGCTGGCCGTCGAGGTGCACACGCCGGGGCTGGGCACGCTGCTGCGCCGGATCGAGGACGCCGGCCTGACCAACGTCCGGGTGCTCGAGGGCGACGCCCGCGAGGTGCTGGCCGACCTGCTCGCACCGGGGAGCCTGGACGAGGTGCGGGTGTTCTTCCCCGACCCCTGGCCCAAGGCCCGGCACGCCAAGCGCCGCCTGGTCACCGCGGGCTTCGCCGCCCTGGTGGCGTCACGCCTGCGCCCGGGTGGCCGACTGCACGTCGCCACGGACTGGACGTCGTACGCCGAGCAGGTCGAGCAGGTGCTCGCCGGCAGCGAGGAGTACGACGTCGTCGCGCGGGACCGCGGTGCGCGGCCGGTGACCCGCTTCGAGCAGCGCGGCCTCGACGCCGGCCGCCAGCCGCACGACGTCGTCGCCCGGCGCCGCTGAGGCGACGCGTCAGCAGCCGGCGAGGGCGGCCGCGAGCGCGTCGCGCTCCGCGGTCGTGACCGACAGGTCCCAGGCCTTCTTCAGCGCGGCCCACTCGCGGGCGTAGCCGCAGCTGTCCACGGTCGGCAGCCAGGCCTCGGGAGCCCGGTCGGCACGTGCCGCGGCGGTGCCGTTCGAGACGACCTCCAGCTGGTCCACGACGTTCGCGAACTGCTCGCGCTTGGCGGCGTCCCAGGTGTCGCCGCCGGACGCGTGCGCGTTCGGGAGCGGGACGACGTGCACGGCCCGCACCTCCTCGACGGCGGAGTGCTGGGTGCCGGCCCACGGGTCGCGCCACAGCCCGTCGACGACGCTGCAGCCGTCGTCGGACAGCGTCGGCTCGAAGACGTCGGCGTCGGCCAGCGCCTGCTCGGCCGTGTCGAGGCAGCTGCCGGTCGGGAACGGCCAGGCCGCGGGGTCGTACGGCGTCGTGCTCCGCTCGGCCACCCGCAGGCCCTGCAGCTCCGGGGGGAGCTCGCCGGAGGTGCTGCCGCCGGTGAACCAGCCCGCCACGTCGGCGAGCAGGTGTGCGCTGCGGAGGGTGTAGAGGGTGACGCCGCCGCCGTCGCCGAGGGTGGCGAGGGCGGCGTTGGCGACGGTCTGACCGACCCGCTCGAGGTTGAGGTTGGAGGACCCCCCGACGGTGCCCTGACCGGTGGGGAGCACCTGCACGAAGCCGCCGGCGACCGGCGAGGTCGCGGTCACGGTGAGGACGACGGCGCTCACGCCGTCAGCCGGGATGCCGGCCTTGCCGCGCGGCGACAGCGGGACCTGCGCGCCGTCGCCCGGCTTGGTCCCGCTCCGCGTGTCGAGCAGCCGCTCGGGCGTGACCGGCACGAAGAGCCCCGTGCCCGAGGGGGTGCCGCTGTCGTCGGTGAACCAGCCGGCCACGTCGGCGAGCACGTGCGTGCCGCTCGAGCTGTAGACGTCGACGGCGCCGCCGTCGCCGACGGGGACGACGACGAGGTTCGCGACGGTCTGCCGCGCGACGACGTTGAGGTTGGACGACGAGCCGGCGGCCGTGCTGCCGGCGGACGGCATGACCTGCACGAAGCCGGACGCCGGGGCGCCGGTCGCAGTGACGTTGAGGGCCACCGCTGAGACCCCGCTGCCCGGCACGCCGCCGCGTCCGGTGACCTGCACGGTGATGGCGGATCCCTTGCCCACCATGGCCTTCGGAGCGCCGACGCCGGTGCGAGTGTCGAGGATGCGAGCGGGGGTCAGCGGGCGGTAGCGGCCGGCTGCGGTCTCACCGGAGGCGAGGAAGTAGCCGGAGACGTCGGCCAGCAGGTGCCCGCCGCCGTGCGTGTAGAGGGTGATGCGCCCGCCGTCGCCGACCGGCGCCGTGACGAGCACCGGGACGGTCTGCCCGCGGGTGAGCACGTTGAGGTTGGAGGAGGCTCCCTCGACGCCCTGCCCGGTCGGGTAGACCTGCACGAAGCCGGGCCCGGTCGCCGAGGTCAGCGTGACGTTGAGGACCACCGCACGGACGCCCGTGGCAGGCACCCCGCCGGCGCCGGTCACCTGCAGGACAACCGAGCCCTTCGGCGGCACGATCGCCTTCGGCGCGCCCTTGCCCTCGCGGGTGTCGAGCACGCGCGTCGGCGGCAGGGGCACGAAGCGGGAGGTGCCGGCGGCCACGTCGGCCTCGGTCACGGCGGGCTGCTCGGTCGCACCCGCGCCACCGCCGTCGGTCGCTCCTGGGTCCAGGACGAACGGGTCGTCGATCGGGACGAAGTCCGTCGGGACCTCGATGTCCTCGAGGACCGGCTCCTCGGCCAGTCCTGGACCGGCGAGGCCGGCGACGAGCAGCACGGACAGGGCGAGGCAGGAGGTCACGCGGCGCATGCCCCGTCCTTCGACCCGCCGGACGGCGATCCTGAGCGGTTCCGCCGTTTCTGACTACAACGGACCAGGTGAGAGCAGCGCGACCAGCTCCACGTGCTCGGTCATCGGGTAGAGGTCCAGCGCCCGGAGCGCGTCCAGCTGCCAGCCGGCGCCCAGCAGCACGTGCAGGTCCCGGGCGAAGGACCCCGCGTCGCAGGCGACGTACGCCAGCGCGCGCGGGCGCAGCCCGGCCAGCGCACGCGTGACCTCGATCCCGGCCCCGGCCCGCGGCGGGTCGAGGACCACCAGGTCGGGGCGCCCGAGCCGGCGCACGGTGCCCGGGTCGACCGGGGCGGTGCGGATCCGCACGTGCGGCAGGTCGGCGGTGTTGCGGGCAGCGTCGGCGCACGCCCGCGCGTCGGCCTCGACGGCGACGACGCTGCCCGTCTCCCCCACCCGCTCGCCGAGCAGCGCGGCGAACAGGCCCACGCCGGCGTAGAGGTCCACGGCCGTCTCACCCGGCTGCGGGTCGAGGCCGTCGAGGACGGCCGTCGCCAGCGCGGTGGCAGCGCCGGGATGGACCTGCCAGAACCCTCCGGCGGCCACCTCGTACGACCGGCCGAGCACGGTGTGCCGCAGCCCGTGCGGGCCGCGCACCGGGCGGCCGTCGACCGCGACGCCCGCCTCGACGTCGGGGAGCTCCACGCGGCGGCCGGACACGCTGACCAGCCGCTGGGCCCCCGACGCCGCCACCTCGACGCCCGACGCGCCGCGCCACCGGAGGCGCTCGGCGCCGACAGCCTCGACCTCCTCGGTCGCGATCAGGCAGCCGTCGACCGGCTCGATCGCGTGCGACCGGTGCCGGCGGAAGCCGACGACGCCGGAGCCGTCGACGGCCAGCTGGATGCGGGTGCGCCAGCGCAGGCCGTCGACGTCACCCGCGACAGGCTCGACCGTGACCTGCCGCTCGACCTTGGCGACCCGACGGAGCTGCTCCTCGACGAGCTGCGCCTTGAGCCGCCGCTGGGCGGGCAGCGCGACGTGCTGGAAGTCGCAGCCGCCGCAGCGGCCGGGACCGGCGTACGGGCACGGCGGCTCGACCCGGTCCACCGACGCCTGCAGCACCGCCACCGCGTCGGCCCGCAGGAAGTGCGCGGTCTCCGACGTGACCACGGCGCGCACCCGCTCGCCCGGCAGCCCGTGCCGGACGAAGGCGACCCGGCCGTCCGGAGCGCGGGCCACGCAGGCGCCGCCCGCCGCCGGAGCACCGAGGTCCAGCTCGAGGACGTCGGCCGGGGTCTGGCTCGCTGCAGGCACGACGGCAGAGCGTACGGCGGGCACGTGCGCGTGTAGCGTCCCTGCTGGCCTGCCGCGAGGGCGGCGGGCCTCGGACGGGAGCGGGCCGTGCACGTCGTGATCATGGGCTGCGGCCGCGTGGGCTCGGCCCTCGCCCGCGGCCTCGAGGGGCTCGGCCACTCGGTGGCCGTGATCGACCGCGACGCCGGGGCGTTCCGCCGGCTGTCCGCCGACTTCGCCGGCCGCAAGGTCACCGGCATCGGCTTCGACCGCGACACCCTGCTCGAGGCCGGCATCGACCGGGCGCACGCCTTCGCCGCGGTGTCCTCCGGCGACAACTCCAACATCATCGCCGCGCGCGTCGCCCGCGAGACCTTCGGCCTGGACAACGTCGTGGCCCGCATCTACGACGCGAACCGCGCCGCCGTCTACCAGAAGCTCGGCATCCCGACCGTGGCCACGGTCCGGTGGACCGCCGACCAGGTCATCCGCCGGCTGCTGCCCGAGGGCGAGGCGACCGAGTGGCGCGACCCGAGCGGCCGGGTGGTCCTGGCCGAGCTGTCGTACGCCCCGGACTGGATCGGCCAGCGGATCACCCGGGTCGAGGCCGCGACCGGGTGCCGGGTCGCCCTGCTGACCCGGCTGGGCGAGGGCCTGCTGCCGCACGCCGACAGCGTCCTGCAGGAGGGCGACCTGCTGCACGTCACCGCCGCGCACGAGCGGCTCGACGACGTCGTCCGCGTGCTCGCCGTCGCACCGCAGGGGGAGACCTGATGCGCGTCGCCATCGCGGGCGCCGGCAACGTCGGCCGCTCCATCGCCACCGAGCTGCTCGGCAACGGTCACGAGGTGCTGCTCATCGAGCGCGAGCCCCGGGCCATGAAGGTCGACAGCGTCCCCACCGCCGAGTGGCTGCTCGCGGACGCGTGCGAGCTCGACACCCTCGTCACGGCGCGGCTGCAGACCTGCCAGGTGGTCGTCGCCGCCACCGGTGACGACAAGGTCAACCTGGTGGTCTCGCTGCTGGCCAAGACGGAGTTCGGCGTGGACCGGGTCGTCGCCAAGGTGAACCACCCCAAGAACGAGTGGCTCTTCAACGAGTCCTGGGGCGTCGACGTGTCGGTCTCCTCGCCGCGGCTGCTCGCGGCCGTGGTCGAGGAGGCGGTCTCCGTCGGCGACCTGGTGCGGCTGCTGACCTTCCAGAAGGGCGAGGCCAACCTGGTCGAGCTGACGCTGGCCGACGACGCCCCGATGGTCGGGCGGCTGGTCGGCGACGTCCCGCTGCCCAACGACGCCGCGCTCGTCGCGATCCTGCGCGAGGGCCGGGTCATCGTGCCCACCCCGGACGCCGCGCTCGAGGGCGGTGACGAGCTGCTGCTGGTCGCGACCACCGAGGTCGAGGGCGAGCTGAACCAGCTCCTCGGCGACCACCCCCAGCGCAAGCCCTCCGCCGGATAGCCGCCGGACGGGCGACGACCCCGTCAGGCGCTGGCCGGCTCCTCGTCGGGCTCGGGCTGCTCCTCCGCGGCGGGCAGTCCCGCGCGACGCACCAGCACGACGGTCAGCACGACGGCGGCGACGATGAGCGGCCACTTCACGGCGTTGACGACGATGAGCAGCAGCCCGTCGTTGTCGCCCTCGCGGGTGTAGACGAAGGTCGCGACCCCGGCGCGGACGAAGAAGGTCAGCGTCCAGAACGCCGTGGCGAGCCGGCACGCCCGGCGCAGCGGCTCGTGCACCTTCCACGCGGCGTAGCGCGGGTCGTAGGCCGTGAGCGCGTACGCCACCGCGGGCTTGCCGAGCAGCAGCGACACCAGGAAGGCCACGCCGGTCAGGCCGGTGGTGATGATGCCCGGCAGGAAGAAGCCCTCCCCCGTGCCGGTCGCCCGCGCGAACAGCACCGCGATCGCCAGGCCGAAGAAGCCGCTGAAGGCCTGCTGGACCGACTCGCCACGGGCCCGCCGCAGCAGCACGACGAGCAGCCCGGTGATCAACGACAGGACGATCGGGACCGTGAGGTCGCCGTCGCCGACCAGGTTGGCCAGCACGAAGACCGTGGCGGGCAGGGCGCTGTCGAGCAGGCCGCGCAGCCCGCCCATCTGGGCGAGCAGCGACTCGGTGTCGACCGCGCGGGGCTCAGACAACGGTCGGCCGGAGCTCGTACTCCGCGTTGTAGAGCGTCGGCCGGCCGTCGTGGGTCGTCAGCCGACCGCGGGCGACCAGGGACCGGCCGCACTCGATGCCGCCGATCCGTCGACGTCCCAGCCAGATCAGCGTCACCGACCCGGTGCCGTCGTAGAGCTCGGCCTCCAGCG
>SCTD01000612.1 GCA_004299215.1 Frankiales bacterium
TCGGCGTGCTGAACCTCGAAGGGCTCTGGACGCGCTACGACGACCCGGAGCCGCTGCTGGACGAGATCGCCTCGCTGCCCGAGGAGTCGGCCACGGCCCGGATGCAGGAGATCTACGCCGAGCCGATCAAGCCGGACCTGATCACCGCCCGGGTCAAGCAGATCCGCGACGCGGGCGTCACCGTCGCCGCCTCGCTCACGCCGCAGCGGACCGTGCAGTTCGCGCAGACCGTGCTCGACAGCGGCGTGGACCTGTTCGTCATCCAGGGCACGGTCGTCTCCGCCGAGCACGTGTCGTCCCGCTCCGAGCCGCTGAACCTCAAGCGCTTCATCGCCGACCTGGACGTGCCGGTGCTCGTCGGCGGCTGCGCGACCTACCAGTCGGCGCTGCACCTGATGCGCACCGGTGCCGCCGGGATCCTCGTGGGCGTCGGCCCCGGTCAGGCCAACACCACCCGGGGCGTGCTGGGGCTGGGCGTGCCGATGGCGACCTCGATCGCCGACGCCGCCGGCGCGCGGCGTGACTACCTCGACGAGTCCGGCGGCCGCTACGTGCACGTCATCGCCGACGGGGGCATGCGCACCGGCGGCGACATCGCCAAGGCGATCGCCTGCGGCGCCGACGCGGTGATGATGGGCAGCCCCCTCGCGCGCACGACCGACGCCCCGGGGCGCGGCTGGCACTGGGGACACGGCTCGTACCACCCGGAGCTGCCACGCGGCACCCGCGTCCGCGTCGACCCGGTCGGCACCCTCGAGGAGGTGCTGCTCGGCCCGGCCCGCACCGACGAGGGCAACACCAACCTCTTCGGCGGGCTGCGTCGCGCGATGGCGATGACCGGCTACAGCTCCATCAAGGAGTTCCAGAAGGTCGACGTGATGATCGCGCCGTCGTTCACCACCGAGGGCAAGTCGCTCCAGCGGGCCCAGTCCCGCGGCATGGGCGCCTGAGGTTCAGCCTTCGGGTGACTTCCCCAGCACCCACGTCCTGGGGAAGTCACCCAAAGCGCGGCAGCCTGGGGGTGCGCCGGCGTCAGCTCGTCTTGGGCGGGGCGACCAGGGCTGGGCAGGCGGTCTGGATGACCGTCCG
Organism: Frankiales bacterium; assembly: GCA_004299215.1. Lineage (GTDB taxonomy): Bacteria > Actinomycetota > Actinomycetes > Mycobacteriales > SCTD01 > SCTD01. Next base: position 1,090 of record SCTD01000612.1, read on the forward strand.
CGTCGGCCAGGCGACCGGGTCCGGGGCGGGCAGCGGCGTGCGCGCGTCGTCGAGGTACGCGCCGCCGGCCCACGCGCCCCAGATGTGCTGGCGGCACGAGGAGTCCACCCGGAACCAGTCGCTCTCACCGGCCGGCCGCTCCGGCGCGGGGCGCACCCCGCGCAGCACGTCCCAGAGCCGGGAGTCGAACTCCGCCTTCCACGCCGCCGCGCCGTCGAGCTTGCCGCGGTAGGTGCCGTAGCCCTCGCTGGCCAGCCGGGTGTCCGCGACAGCGGGGGTCGTCACGAACGGCACGGGTGCGCCGCCGACCGGGGCCGGCACCGGCACCAGCCCCAGCACGCTCGCCGGGATCGTGCGGCGTCCGGCGAAGCCGCCCTTGGTCGGGGTGGCGCCCTCGAACAGCCGGGTCTGCAGCTCGGTCCGGGTCAGCTTCCCGTCGCCGAGCTCGCACGCCGTGCGCGCCGTGCCGCAGGCGACCTTCCCGCCGCTCGCGACCACGCCGCCGGCCTGCGTCCGCGACGGCCCGCTCATCGCCTGGCGCGCCAGCCACAGCGCCCGGCCGTACGTCCCGGCGATCACCGGCGTGGCATTGGACGTCCCGCCGAACGTCCCCTCGCCGCTGGTGGTCGTCGCGCCGTAGGAGCTCGGGTAGAGCGAGCCGATGCTCGCGACGTCGGCGGGCTTGCCGCTGCCCGAGTAGTCGACGTCCTCGGGGTCGGTCGCGCCGACGGTGACGATCCAGTCCGGGCCCTCCTGGCTGGACAGCAGCGTGCCGTTCGGCGTGATGAAGTCGTTGGTGACGCCGTTCCCGGCCGAGAAGAAGACGGTCTGGCCGCGCTCGGTCGCGGCCTTCATCAGCTCCACGTCGGAGCCGTTGTAGACGCGGTCGCGCACGAGGACGCCGGTGCTGATGCCGTAGGAGTTGCTGACCGCGTCGATCCACGGCTGGCTCATCGCCCAGGACAGCGCCGCCTCGTACTCCGCTCCGGCGCTGGCCTGCAGGAAGACCAGCAGGCACTCGGGGCAGCTGCCGTGAATGCTGCCGACCGAGACGCTGCTCGTGCCGTGGCCGTGCTCCGGCCCGCCGGTGCCGAAGACGGGGGTCCCGCTGCCGCCGAAGCTCATCACGCCGATCGCCTTGGTGCCGGGCACCCACCGGTAGCTCAGCTCGTCAGGGGTGCTGCGCGAGATGTCGGTCCAGGCGTCCTCGTCCTTGTCGCGCAGCGCGGGCATCTCCGCCTTGGGGTCGGCGGTCAGCGAGAGCCTCAGCGCGCCGTAGTCCGCGAACGCCGACGGCCTCGGGAAGCCCTTCAGCCAGGTGTGCGGCGCCTTGTCGAGCGGCAGGTCGTCGGCCTTGCTCGGTGTCCTGGCCTGCGGCATCTGCGAGGCGAGGAAGTCGCGGTGGTAGGGGGAGAAGCCGCTGTCGATGACGGCGATCACGACGGCGTCGTCGCCGGGGCGGACCGGGGCGGCGGCTGCGGTGTCGAGGGCGACCGCGGCCGGGATCGTGAGGGCGACGGCGGAGAGGGCGCCGACGAGACGGCGGGGCAGGCGGGTCACGGTTGGAGGAGTACGACGAGCCCGCCCCGCCTCCTGCCTGCGGCGAGGTGACATGCCGCGGGGAACCCGGACGATCCGGGCATCTTGGGCACCCTCAGCAGGAGAAGCCGGTCGGCCGCCGAATCCCGCTCCACCCAGCCGCCGCCTGACCGGAGCCTCTCGTGCGCGTGTCCCCCCTGAGCCGTCGCCTCTCCTACGGCGCGCTGGCCGCCGGCCTGCTGGCCGCCGCGCTGGTCCCGCTGACGGCGTCGGCCGCGTCCGCGACCTGCCCGACGTACGTCGACGACGCCGAGGACTCCGGTCCCGACCCGGCGCTGGCACCGATCACCCAGGACGGCCAGCTCGACATCCTGTCGGTCACGCACAGCACGGCCAAGGGGGTCTTCTCGACGACCTTCGTGCTGTCGGCGCTGAACGACTACGGCTCCGAGTACTCCATCGGCGACTGGTACGAAGCGAGCTTCACCGTCGTCGAGAAGGTCGTCTCGATGCGCGTGCAGCGGGACGCCAACATCGAGGGGACGACCGCGACCCGGCTCACCGTGGACGGCGTGGTGACCGACGTCGTGCCGGAGGCGGCC
>SCTD01000613.1 GCA_004299215.1 Frankiales bacterium
ATGCGACAACACCATCCGGGAGCAGCGAGCCGGACTGAGCGCTCCCGGATCAAATGGCGTGGCGCACGCTTCTCGGCATGAGCGGTCGCCCCCAGCAGCCCTGCCCGACATCCGAACGGCCTGGCCGCGTTGCCCGGCGGCCGATCATCGGGACACGACGCCGGCCGAGATGACCGAACACACCGTCTCGGACGACCTGCTGCGCGAGTCCACAGGCCGGCCGTGGACGTCGTCCGCTGTCGGTGCTGGGCGGCAGGATCGCGGGCATGACCGACGGGGACCTGGCGAGCTGGCTGGAGCATCTCGACGACGACCGACTGACAGCGGTGGTGCGCGCGCGACTGGGCTCCCAGGTGGGCCAGTTGCCGCCGTCGTTCTCGGATCTCGCGGCGCGGTTGTCCCGGCCCGAGTCGTGGTACTCGGCGTGCTCCCGTGTCGACCGCGGAGCCGTGACGATCGCCGCCCGGATCGGCCGCGAGGAGCGAGCGATGAGCGTGGCCGAGCTCGCCCTCGACCTGGACGCGGCCCCGGCGGATGTGGAGGCGGCGTTGGTGCGAGCAGCGGCCTGCGCGCTCGCCTGGCCGGACGGTTCCGGTTCGTGGCGTGCGCCGCCGGGGCTCGGCCGCGCTGTGTGGCTCCCGGAGGTTGAGCGGCCTGTGGCGGCGGCGCCTCCGCCGGCGCACGCGATCCAGCCCGGGCCCGTGCCTGTCACGGCTGCGCTCCGGCTGCTGACGTCCTGCCGTCAGCTGCTCGAGCTGCTGGAGAGCGACCCCGTGACGTCGCTGAAGGCAGGCGGACTCGGTCTGCCGGTGACGCGTCGGCTGGCGAAGGCGCTGCAGGCGGACGTCGCGACGCTCGTGCTCCACCTGCAGCTCCTCTACTACGCGCGCCTCGTGGCGGGCGGGCGCCGGGCCGGCCAGGTCACGGCGCGCGGGCGGAGCTGGTTGGCCGGGCCTGAGGAGCAGGCGTACGTGCAGCTCGTCCGTCCTGTGCTGCACCCAGGCGTGCCGCTGATCTGGCCGGGGGAGCCGGTGTCGGGTCTGCTCGGTCACCGGGCGCCGCGCGTGGGCGGAGTCCCGAGGCTGCGGCAGCTGGCGCACGGCTGCGTCGTGCGGGGAGCCGAGTCCGACGCCTCCTTCGAGCGCTGGGCGGACTGGTCGCAGTGGCGACCGGGCGACGCAGCCGAGCGCTCGCCGGAGCTGCCGCCCCTGATCGACCTGTTGGAGCGGCTGGCGCTCAGGAGCCGGGGCACGCCGGCCCCCTGGCTGCTCCCTCTCCTGCAGGCAGGGCAGCCGGAGGGTCCCCCGGGGCTGGCCTCCGAGCAGGACGAGGACGCCGCGGACCGCTCCGCGGAGCCGGCCGTGCAGGCAGTGGCCGCCCACCTGCCGCCGACGCAGGAGTCGGTCGTGCTGCAGGCCGACGGCACCGCCTTCGTGTCCGGACGCCCGGACGCCGGACTGCGCGCGCTGCTCGACGCGGTGGGCGTGCGGGAGTCGGAGCACACCTGGCGGTTCTCGGCGACCCGGGTGCGGGAGTCGCTGGACGCCGGTGGCTCCGCCGACAGCCTGCTCCAGCAGCTCGCGCACCGCTCGGTGCACGCCGTGCCGTCGACGGTGGAGCGCCTGGTGCGTGACGTCGCCGAGGTCCACGGGCGCGTCGTCGTGCACGGCGCGCGAGCCGTCCTGCAGCTGGCGGCCACGCACCTCGGCGCCGAGCTTCGCCACGACCCGCGGCTGGCGCCCCTGGGCCTGGTCGAGCTGGCACCGGGCGTGATCGTGAGCATGAAGGCCCCGGCCGAGGTGGTGGCCGCGCGCAGCGCGGCCA
>SCTD01000614.1 GCA_004299215.1 Frankiales bacterium
GCACAAACGGCTTCAACGGCGGGCCGCCGCTCGCGCTCTGCGGCAACCGGATCTTCCCCGAGGCCGCGATCGCGCGGTCGTACGTCCAGTACGCCGCGGACCCGACGGGCTTCCGCGAGTACGCCGACGGCCTGCTCTACCTCGAGCAGCTCTACCCGCGCTGGGTGGACGTCTTCACCCTGGACGAGCACTTCACGGACCCCAAGGCCGTGACCGCCGGCCCGGACGGCGTCCGGTCCTACGAGGAGACCGACAGCGGCGACGGGCGGCAGATCTGGGTGATCCGGCTGACCGACAAGCAGGTCCCCGACGCCGGCAAGAAGAAGCTCTTCTTCAGCCTGTCGGTCCACGGCAACGAGCGAGGCGGCCTCGAGGGCGGGTTGCGCGCGGCCGAGGACCTCGCCATGGAGGCCGAGGCCGGCACCGGAGAGGTCTCCGACGGCATCCCCAACTACGAGAGCGCGACCGGCAACGACCCGACGTTCCACACCTACTCACCGGCCGAGCTGCTGGGCAGGACCGACACCTACCTCGTCGACTTCAACATCGACGGCTGGGAGGTCGGTGACCACTACACCGTGCCGACCTCGGTCTACGACCGCACCAACGCGATGAACACCGACCTCAACCGGCAGATGCCGACGAAGGGGTCGATCAACGTGACGCGCAACCCGCTCAAGGAGAGCGAGATGGCGTACGGCACGCGCTTCATGCACGAGCTCGCCGAGAAGGCGGGCGGCCTGATGTCGTACGGCGCGGACATCCACGGCGAGCTCACCAGCCGCGCGTACGTCGACATCATGTACCCCGCAGGGCAGTTCGACTCGATCGAGCACCGGCGGCTGATGGCGATCGCCGAGCGCACGAAGTCGGTCATCGACGCCACCCTCTACGCCGGCATCCAGGACGAGATCGAGAACAGCACGGGCGGCAACGAGAGCGAGGGCGTCGAGGAGGTCCCCTGCCACATGGGGCCGGTCGGCTGCATCGACACCATCCCCACCAACACCATCCCCACCAAGCCCGCGCACTGGGCGACGGTCTGGGACACGCTCGGCTACACCGACACCGGCTTCATCGGCGACTACCTCGCGACGGACGTCGCCGTGACCGGGATGGACTACGAGATCTTCCTGAACCACACGGTCCCGGACAAGGTCTGGAACGTCTACCTGCAGGAGAACCACATCAACGCCTCCCGCGGGATCATCAAGACCGCGATGGCCTACTCCCTGCACCAGGACGAGGAGTTCGCGGCGTTCCGGCTGGAGACCGGCGGCCAGGCGGGATACGTCTACGACCCCGCGGTCGTCACCGACACGGACGCCAACGGTCCCGGTGAGCTGCCCGGTCCGGAGGGCGACGGCATCGGCGAGGACGGCCTGCCGGTGAAGCAGGCGTCGTACTCCGCGACCCGGATGCGCTACTTCACCGACGCCGGCGAGCTGATGACCAAGCCGTTCGTGAAGCTGCTGCCGACCGACATCGCCCGCAGCTCGGCTGTTCTCGACCGGGTCGACTCGCTGGTGCTCGCCGACGTGCCGCTGCCGCGGGACGCGCGCGGGCGCTCGGTGGACCGCGCGGCCTACTTCCGCAACCTGAAGGCGTGGGTCGAGCGCGGCGGCAACCTGGTGCTCACCGACCGGGCGCTGCACGCGCTGGTCGACCTCGGCCTGGTCGAGGACGGCGCCGTCGAGGACCTCGAGGTCTACCAGCCCTACAGCGACATCTCGGACTTCACCGACCCGCTCGTCGCCGGGCTGCGCGCCAACGCCCGTCAGCTGGTCGAGGCGGCCATCCTCGGCTACGGCATCGGCGGCACGGCCTCGCCGATGACGGGGGTGTCGGAGGAGGCGTTCACCGGCGCGGGCGGCGTCGTGGTGGGCACGACGACCGGCGCGGTCACGCTCGGCCGGCTGGCCGTCGGCAAGGGCAGGGTGCAGGTCGTCGGCGGCGCGCTGCCGACGCCGACCGAGGACAACGACCACCGCTTCGGGCTGCGCGACTACGGCCTCACCTACAGCGGTCTCTACGTGATGGAGAACGCCGTGACGTACGACGCGCCGGGCCTGGGCGCGGCCGCTCCGACGGGGTTCTCGCCGGTGCGGCCCGGGACCGCAGCGGCGGACGCGGCTGCCGCGGCAGCGCGCGGCCGGACCCTCGCAGCGACCGGTGCCGACCTCACGCTGGCCGTCGTGGGGGCGCTGCTCATGCTGGGCGCGGTCGCCTCCCGGCGGCGAGGGCGAGCAGCACGACGGGCGTGAGCAGCAGCGCGGCCGCGGCGTTCAGCCCGCCGTAGCCGACCAGACCGAGCGCCACCCCCGCAAGGGCGCCGGCTGCGGCGCCGGACAGGCCCATCAGCAGGTCGGCGACGCCCTGCACCGAGGTGCGGACGTCGTCCGGCACCGACTCCGACACCATCGTGGAGCCGGCGACCAGGCAGGCCGACCAGCCCAGGCCCAGCAGCATCAGGCCGAGTCCGGCCCGGTCGTGCGAGGACTGCGACGTGCCGGCGACGGCCAGCGACCCGGCGAGCAGGACGACGCCGAGGGCGATGGTCGGCGTGCGCCCGGCGCGGTCGGAGAGCCAGCCGAAGACCGGGCTGGCGGCGTACATCCCGATCACGTGCGCGCTGATGACCAGGCCGACCACCCGCAGCGTCGCGCCGTGGTCGACCAGGTGCACCGGTGTCATCACCATCACGCCGACCATCACGGCGTGCGCGACGCAGACGGCGACCAGCCCGAGCAGCGCCCGCGGCGCGGTGACGACGGCGGCCAGCGAGACCCGGACCCCGCCGGGGACCACGGCGTCCTCGGTCGGTGGCACGGCGGTCAGCTCGAGCGGGTCCGGGCGCAGCCGCAGGAGCACCAGCGACGCGGCGAGCGCGAAGGCGACGACGGAGAACAGGTACGGCCCGGCCAGCTCGGGCAGGCCGACCCGTCGGCC
>SCTD01000615.1 GCA_004299215.1 Frankiales bacterium
GAGATGGTCGACATCGAGAACGCGCACTACGTGGGCGTCGCCGACTACGTCACCGTCGACTCCGGCACCGGCCTGGTGCACCAGTCCCCCGCGTTCGGCGCCGAGGACATGCTGGTCGCGAAGAAGTACGGCCTGCCCGTCGTGAACCCGGTGCGCCCGGACGGGACGTTCGACGAGCACCTGCCGCTGGTCGGCGGGCAGTTCTTCAAGGCGGCCGACACGGCGCTGGTGAAGGACCTGCGAGACCGGGGCCTGCTGTTCCGCGAGCTGCCCTACGAGCACAGCTACCCGCACTGCTGGCGCTGCGACACCGCGCTGCTCTACTACGCGCTGCCCAGCTGGTACATCCGCACGACCGCGATCAAGGACCGCCTGCTCGAGGAGAACGAGCGCACGGCCTGGTACCCCAGCACCATCAAGCACGGCCGCTACGGCGACTGGCTGAACAACAACATCGACTGGGCGCTCTCCCGCAACCGCTACTGGGGCACCCCGCTGCCGATCTGGCGCTGCACCTCCGACTCCGACCACTGGCAGGCGTACGGCTCCCTCGCCGAGCTCGGAGCCGCCGCCGGGCAGGAGCTGTCCGGCCTGGACCCGCACCGGCCGTACGTCGACGACGTCGTCGTCCCCTGCCAGCGGTGCGGGGCCGAGGCGCGCCGCGTGCCCGAGGTGATCGACGGCTGGTACGACTCCGGCGCCATGCCGTTCGCCCAGGTCGGGCACCCGTGGAGCGGGGTCGAGCCGGCCTATCCGGCGCAGTTCATCTGCGAGGCGATCGACCAGACCCGCGGCTGGTTCTACACGCTGATGACGGTCGGCACGCTGGTCTTCGACCGCTCGTCGTACGAGACCGTGCTCTGCCTCGGGCACATCCTCGACGGCGAGGGCCGCAAGATGAGCAAGCACCTCGGCAACGTGCTGGACCCGTTCGAGCTGTTCGAACGGCACGGCGCGGACGCGCTGCGGTGGTACATGCTCTGCGGCGGCTCGCCGTGGTCGGCACGTCGGGTCGGGCACGAGCAGGTCGAGGAGGTCGTCCGCAAGGTCCTGCTGACGTACTGGAACACCGCGTCGTTCCTCAGCCTCTACGCGAGCGTGAACCTGTGGGAGCCCGGAGCGACCACCGATGCCGAGGCGAGCCTGCTCGACCGCTGGGCGCTGTCGCAGACCCACGCCACCGCCCGCGAGGTGACCGAGGCGCTGGAGGACTTCGACTCGCTGCGGGCCGGCCGGCGGCTGGCGCAGCTCATCGACGACCTGAGCAACTGGTACGTCCGGTCGAGCCGTCGCCGCTTCTGGGAGGGTGACCCGACCGCGCTCGGCACCCTGCACGAGTGCCTGCGCGTCGTCACGCTGCTGCTGGCGCCGTTCACGCCCTTCGTCACCGACGAGGTCTGGGGCGCGCTGTTCGGTGACGACTCGGTGCACCTCGAGCGGTGGCCGGCCGTCGCGGAGTCGGCCGTCGACCCCGAGCTCGACGCGCAGGTCGCGCTGGTCCGCCGACTGGTCGACCTCGGCCGCCAGGCGCGGGCGGAGTCCAAGGTCAGGACGCGCCAGCCGCTCGGCCGGGCGATGGTGTCCGCACAGGGCTGGCAGGCGCTGCCGGACGCCCTCACGTCGCTGGTGAGCTCCGAGCTCAACGTCGTCGCCCTGGAGCCCCTGGCCGGCGAGCTGGTCGACGTCACCGCCATGGCCAACTTCCGGGCGCTCGGCAAGCGCTTCGGCAAGGGCGTGCAGGCCGTGGC
>SCTD01000616.1 GCA_004299215.1 Frankiales bacterium
TGTTCGTCGTGGGTCTCGCGCTCGGCGAGCGCTCGCTGCAGGAGTCGTACGGCAACGTCCCGGGACCGGTGCTCCTCCCGGACGGGGTCGGCGGCGTCGCGGTCGGCGAGTACTACCGGCTGCTCACCGCGGCCTTCCTGCACGCCGGGATCTTCCACCTGGCGATGAACATGTTCGCGCTGGCGACGCTGGGCCCGGTGCTGGAGAGCGCGCTGGGGCGCGTCCGCTTCCTGGCCCTCTACCTGCTGTCGGCGCTCGGCGGGTCGGTGCTGTCCTACGTGCTCAGCTCGCCGGGGCAGCTCGGCGTCGGCGCGTCCGGCGCGATCTTCGGGCTGTTCGGCGCCTACTACGTCGTGCTGCGCCGGCTGGGCGGGGAGACCCGCTCGATCGTGACCCTGCTCGTCATCAACCTGGTCATCACCTTCACGATCCCGATCATCGACTGGCGGGCCCACCTGGGCGGGCTCGTCACGGGCGCGATCGTCGCGGCGGCCCTCGCGTACACCCCGAAGGGGCCGCGCCGCGACCAGCTGCAGGCCGCGGCGTGCGCGGTGGTCCTCGTCGTCCTCGTCGGCGTCGTCGCCGCGCGGACGTCCATGCTCGGGGGCTGACCTACACTTCGGGTCAGTGAACCGCTGTTCACACCGTGTCCTCAGAGGAGATTCCATGCGCGACGCCGTCATCGTCGAAGCCGTCCGTACCCCCACCGGCAAGCGGAACGGCGGCCTGTCCGGCATCCACTCCGCCGACCTGTCCGCCCACGTGCTGCGGGCGATCGTCGACCGGACCGGCATCGACCCGGCCGTCGTCGACGACGTCATCTGGGGCTGCGTCATGCAGATCGGCGAGCAGACCTTCGACATCGCGCGTACGGCCGTGCTGTCCGCCGGCTGGCCGGAGTCGGTCCCCGGCACCACCGTCGACCGCCAGTGCGGCTCCTCGCAGCAGGCGGTGCACTTCGCCGCCGCCGGCGTCATCTCCGGGCAGTACGACGTGGCCGTCGCCGGTGGCGTCGAGGTCATGTCGCGCACCCCGATGGGCTCGAGCTTCACCGCCAGCCCGCTCGGCGCCGACTACATCGCGCGCTACGGCAGCGACTTCCCGAACCAGGGCGTCGGCGCCGAGGACATCGCCGACCAGTGGGGCCTGTCCAAGGAGCAGCTCGACGAGTACTCGCTGCGCTCGCACGAGCGCGCGCAGGCGGCCACCGAGAGCGGCGCCTTCGCGGCGCAGATCGCCCCGGTCACCAACCCCGACGGCGTGACCATCTCGACCGACGAGGGCATCCGCCCCGGCGGCACGATGGAGAAGCTGGCCGGCCTCAAGCCCGCCTTCAAGGAGGGCGGCAAGATCACCGCGGGCAACAGCTCGCAGATCTCCGACGGCTCGGCCGCGCTGCTCATCATGACCAGCGAGAAGGCCCAGTCGCTCGGCCTCACCCCGATCGCCCGCATCCACACCGCGGTGCTCGCCGGCGTCTCGCCGATGCCGATGCTGCACGCGCCGATGCCGGCCACCCTCAAGGCGTTCGAGAAGAGCGGCCTGAAGGCCGCCGACATCGGCGCCTACGAGGTCAACGAGGCGTTCGCGTCCGTGCCGCTGGCCTGGCTCAAGGACATCGGCGCCGACGACAAGACGCTCAACCCCAACGGCGGCGCCATCGCGCTCGGCCACCCGCTCGGCGGCTCCGGCGCCCGGCTGATGACCACGCTGGTCCACCACATGAAGGACAACGGCATCCGCTACGGCCTGCAGACCATGTGCGAGGGCGGCGGCCAGGCGAACGCCACCATCCTCGAGCTCCTGTAGGGACAGCAGCCCAACCCCGCACAACCACACCCCCGCGACGATCTTCGTCTCGTTGTGGCCGCTGCCCGGCGTGTCGCAACAACAAGACGAAGATCGTCGCGGGAAGCGGGTGGGACCCTGGGCGCGTGCCCGGACCGACCGCCCGCTCCCGCGCCCTGGCCGGCGCGGCAGCCGCGCTCACGCTGCTGGCAGCGAGCGCGGTGCTCGGCGGCACCGCCTCGGGCGGCACCTCCGCGCGGGTCCAGGCGGCGGCGGTGCCGTTCGTGGGACCGGTCGCACCCGCCGTCCCACCGCGCCCGCTGGTCCGCACCGACGGCCCGCTGCTGCCGGCCAGGGCGACCACCGCCCGGCTCGCACCGGTTCATCGCGAGGTGGGTCCGCCCGCGCTCTCGGCCGCGGCCCGGGTGGGTCCGCCGGTGGCCGTCGGCCCGGACTCGCCGGTGCCGGCGGTGCGGGCCGTGCAGCGGCTGCTCAACCGTGCGGGCGCGGGCCTGCGCGTGGACGGCTCCTGGGGACCGGCGACCACGCGCGCCGTCCTCGCCGTGCAGGCGGCGGCCGGGCTGCGGAGGGATGGCGTGGCCGGGCCGGCCACGCTCGCCGCGCTGCGCCGCTGACCACGACCGGACGCTGTCCACAGTGTGGACAAGCGGTGGGGAGAACTACACGGGTGTCAGTTCGCTCAGGTGAGCGAGGACCGTCGGCGGCTCAGCGCCACTGCGTGGAGAGCCCGAAGCCGGCGATGATGAAGCCGAAGCCCACCAGCAGGTTCCAGTTCTCCAGGCCCGCGACGAACGGCATGTCGCCCTGGGTGATGTAGAAGACGACCAGCCAGAGCACGCCGATCCCGAACAGCGCCAGCATCAGGGGAGCCAGCCACACCGGGCTGGGCTTGCGCTTGCGGGGAGACGTGGGCGTCGGGGGCGGCGTGTAGGCCACCTTCTTCCGCTTCCGCGAGACGGGCACGTCCAGCTCCAGACCATCGTTGGGGACACCTGAACGGCTAGCGTAAGGGAGCCTGCGCACGCGGGCACGGAATCGTCGCCGGGGAGGTGCCG
>SCTD01000617.1 GCA_004299215.1 Frankiales bacterium
TACGGGCGACAGCTGGCTGCGCTGAACGACTCGCCGGCGGCCTGCGCCACGCTCGGGCTGAACATCAACTACACGAAGCTCGTCGTCTTCGCGGCCTCCGCCGGACTGGCCGGGCTGTCCGGTGCCCTCTTCGGCGGGCTGCGCACGTCCGTCGGTCCGAACGACTTCGTCGCGCTCGGGAGCCTGCTGCTGCTGCTCAGCCTGCGCATCGGCGGCGTCAACACCGTCACCGGCGCCCTGGTCGGCGGATTCTTCGTGGCCTTCGCACCGAAGCTGCAGGAGCTGCTGCCGCAGCTGCCGGCCGCCGCCTACCTGCTCACCGGCCTGGCCGCGATCAGCATCGGTCGCGACCCGAACGGCATCGGCGGGCAGGTGTCGGCGCTCGGCGCCCGGCTGCGTGCCGCCCGAGGCCCGGTCAGCCGCTACGGCGGCGAGCGCTCGATCGAGGAGGAGCCGAGCCGTGTCGGTGCTGCGTAGGACGCGGGCCGGCGCCGAGCACGCGCCGCCCCCGCCCGGTGTCCCCGTCCTGGAGGTCGTCGACGTCTCGGTCCGCTTCGGCGGTGTGCAGGCGGTCAGCGACGCGAACATCCGCGCCGAGCACGGCGAGGTGACCGGGCTGATCGGCCCCAACGGCGCCGGCAAGACGACGACCTTCAACGTCATCACCGGGCTGGAGCAGCCGAGCTCCGGACTGATCCGGCTGGCGGGCGAGGACATCAGCCGGCTCGGGCCCTACCAGCGCGCGCGGCGCGGGATGGCCCGCACGTTCCAGCGGCTCGAGGTCTTCGGCTCGCTGACCGTCCGCGAGAACGTGCTGGCCGCGGCGGAGTTCCGCAAGGGCTGGTCCAGCGACAGGCGCGACCCGCAGAAGGTCGCCGACGAGCTGCTCGCCCGGGTGGGCCTGCGGTCCGTGGCGGACGAGCGGGTGCACGCCCTGCCGACCGGTCTGGCCCGGCTGGTCGAGCTCGGCCGGGCGCTCGCGACGCGACCGCGGCTGCTGCTGCTCGACGAGCCGGCCTCGGGGCTGGACAGCACCGAGACCGACGCGCTGGGGGACCTGCTCGTCGACCTGGCGGCGGACGGGATGGCCGTCCTCGTCGTCGAGCACGACGTCGACCTGGTGATGAAGATCTGCAATCGCATCCATGTCCTGGACTTCGGGCGCATCATCAGCGTCGGCACGCCTCGCGAGGTGCAGAACGACCCGCACGTCCAGGCGGCCTACCTCGGGACCGAGGACCCGGTCGGAGAGGAGAGCCCGTGACGCGCACGACGTACGCCCTCGAGCTGGCAGACGTCGTGGCCGGCTACGGGCGGATCGAGGTCCTGCACGGCGTCTCGCTCAAGGTCCCCACCGGGTCGGTCTTCGCGCTGCTCGGCCCGAACGGCGCCGGCAAGACCACCACGCTGCAGGTCTGCTCGGGCAAGGTGAAGGCGCGTACGGGCTGCCTGCACGTGGCCGGCACGCACGTCAACGGGGCGTCCCCGGAGGCGCTGGCGAAGGCTGGCGTGTGCCGGATCCCCGAGGGGCGCGGGGTGTTCCCGAACCTCACGGTGGAGGAGAACCTGCGGCTGTTCAGCTACTCGAGCCGGCTGTCCTTCGCGGAGATCCTCGACCGGTCGTTCACCCGCTTCCGGCGGCTGGGGGAGCGGCGGTCGCAGCTGGCCGGGACCATGTCCGGCGGCGAGCAGCAGATGCTGGCGATGTCGCGGGCGCTGATCTCCGAGCCGGGCGTGCTCCTGCTCGACGAGATCTCGATGGGGCTGGCGCCGCTCATCGTCGCCGACCTCTACGACGTGATCGGGCAACTCGCGGAGGACGGCATCAGCATCCTGCTGGTCGAGCAGTTCGCCCGCACCGCGCTCGCGGTCGCGGACTACGCCGCCGTGATGACGCAGGGCCGGATCGCCATGGTCGGCCAGCCCGCCGACGTCGCCGACTTCGTCAACGAGGCGTACCTGGGAGGTGCCGCATGAGGACCGTCTCTCAGCGAGCCGTGCTGATCACCGCTGGAGTGGCGTGCCTGCTCGGCGCCGCCGTGCCGCCCGTCGTGGCGCAGGAGGCCGAGAAGGGCTCCGGCCTGGGGTCGTTCTCGCTCTCCGCCAACGCGCCGGCCGTGCAGGTGCAGATCGACGACGGCGGCCGCTGCGGCCGCTCCGTGGCCGGGACGGCCGGCTGCGAGGGCGTCGTGCCCGAGTCGGTGTCGACGCTGGCGAAGGGGCCGATCGGCTTCGCGCTGTCCTCGGTCGTCTGGCCGGGCACCCTCGCCGGCAACCTGGGCAGCACCATCATCCTGGCCGGCGGCAGCGACGTGCCGCCCGAGGCGAACCAGCTCAACAGCCCGATCCGCGCGGAGGCGCGCACCGGCGGCGACGGCGAGCCGGTCGTCTACGACGACGTGCCCGGCGCGACCATGCGCGCGCGGGCGCTGGACGACGAGGTGACGGCCGCCGCGGAGGTCGCGCAGAGCGCGGCGCTCGGCGCCGGCACCTTCGGCAACAGCCGCAGCAGCACGCGCACGGCGGTCACGGGCGTCGCGAGCGCCGTCGCCGAGGCGACGAGCAGCGTCAGCGACATCTCGATCGCGGGCGGCGTGGTGACGATCGGATCGGTCCGGTCCACCGCCACGGCGACCACCGACGGCACGACCGCCACGGTCACGGGCAGCACGGTCACCACCGGCATCGAGATCGCCGGCGTCCCCGTCGAGATCACCGACGAGGGCATCACCGTGCAGGGCACGAGCGCGCCGCTGAACAAGACGCTGAGTGACACCGTGAACGCTGCGGTGGAGCAGGCGGGCATGACGATCGCGCTCAGCCAGCCGGTGGAGACCAGGGACCGGGGCAACGCCGACTACCGCGCCGGCAGCCTGGTCTTCGTGTGGCAGCCGCAGCCCGACCAGCAGTTCACCGTGGTGCTCGGTGGGGCGGCGGTGAGCGTCGCCGCCGAGCCCGAGCTCACCTTCGACCTCGGCGAGGACCTCGCGGTCGCGCCGCCGGTGGACGGTCCCGCGCTGCCGAGCGGCATCAGCGGCGTGCCGTCGACCGGTGAGATCCCCGTCGCGGGTGACTCCGGTGCCGCTCCCGACGTGGCGGCGCCGGCCGCCGCACCTGTCGCTGCGCCGGTCACGGCCCCGGTCGCCCAGCGGCTCCCGCTGCCCGACGGCATCCCGCCGGTCAGCCTCGTGCTGGGCCTGGTCGGCGCGGGACTGCTCGCGGCCGGCCTGCGCCGGCTGCCGGACCGCCTGCTGCAGCAGGCCCCCGCCACCAGCTGCGTCCTCGAAGGAGCGCCATGACCGCCGGAGCCGTCCCCGACACCGCAGCGCCGCGCGAGGAGCGGCACCAGCGGCTGGTCAGCGGCGTGGCCGGGCTGCGCAGCCGCGCCGCCAGGACCGGCGACCGCGACCGCTACCTGCTCATCGCCGGCGGCATCCTCGTGCCGCTCGGTCTGCTCTTCGTGGTGCTCGGCTGGGTCGGCGCCTCGCAGACGGTGCTGCTGTTCGAGCAGCTCCCCTACATCGCCTCCGGCGGCATGCTGGGGCTGGCCCTCGTGGTGGCCGGCGGCTTCGTCTACTGGTCGTACTGGCTGACCGTGCTCATCCGCGAGGCGCGTACCGACCGCACCGAGTTGACCGCCGGGCTGGCCCGCATGGAGGACCTGCTCGAGCGGGTGCTGCTCGCGCAGGCGCCGGGCCTGGTGGAGGCCTTCGAGGACGGGCGGCTGGTCGCGACGCCGCGCGGCTCGATGCTGCACCGGCCGGACTGCCCCACCGTCGTCAACCGCGACGACCTCCGCGTGGTCGAGGCCGACGCCCCGGGGATGTCCCCGTGCCGGCTGTGCGACCCCCTGGCCGACTGAGCCGTACGGAGCGGCGGCCGTCCTCACCCAGCGGGGAGTGGCAACCAGGCGTAGGGGTCGTCGAGGTCCCAGGTCCAGCGGGTGTCGTCTGAGGGGTCGTAGGGGTCGGTGTCGTCGGGTTCGACGTCCTGGGCTCGGAGCTCGAGGCCGGCGGGGTCGTCGGGGTGGTCGTCGAGCTCCCAGAGCAGCTCGGCCAGGTCGTCGGGGGAGAGCTCGTCCCAGTCGGTCGGCTGCGGGAGCGGTGGTGCGGGCCGGACGGGCGGCGGGGGCGGTGGGTGTTGGGCAGGGCTGAGCCACTGCCGTCCGTCGGGGTGGGTCCAGAGCAGGCTGCCGTCGCGTTGTCGGGTCTTGGTCCAGCCGAGCTGCTTGATCCGATGGTGATGTCGGCATAACGGCCCGAGGTTGCAGGCGCAGCTCGGCCCGGTCGGGTGGGCCAGGTCGTGCTCGGCGTCGCAGCTCTGCGCCCACCAGCCGCAGCCGGGCCACTCGCATCGGGGTGCGCGGGTGAAGATCAGGTCCCGCAGCGCGCCGGTGACCTGGTACGCGCCCGGGGCGTCGGGTGGATGCCCGGTCTGCGGGGGTGGGTGGTCGTTCGGGTCGCGCGGGTGCAGCCGCGTCGGCCGCATCAACGTCAGCTCGGTCAGCGCCCGGCGCACCGACGCCAGGTCGCCCCTGACCGGGGTGCGGGTCTGGGCGGCCGTGCCGATCCCGACCGGGATGCCGTTGCCGTCGACGAACACCGGCCGTAGCCGCGG
>SCTD01000618.1 GCA_004299215.1 Frankiales bacterium
CTCGGCGCGCTGAGGCGGCGAGCCGCGATCGGAGGGAGCCATGTCGGACCCGGGAGGGACTCCCGTGCCCCTGACGGGCAACCTCGCCGACCTCGTCCGCGCCGCCGCCGAGCGCCGCCCGGACGGGGTCGCCTTCGTGCATCGCGGCAGCCGGACGTCCTGGGCGGAGGTCGACGCCGCGGTCGACGCCGCTGCGGCCGGACTGCTCGCCCTCGGGCTCGCCCCCGGCGACCGCGTGGGGGTGCAGCTCGGCAACACGCCGGACTTCCCGGTCGCCTACTTCGGCGTGCTGCGGGCCGGTCTCGTGGCCGTGCCGCTGAACCCCGGCTACACCGCCGACGAGCTCGCGCACGTCCTCGGCGACAGCGCCGCTCGTTGCCTGGTGACGGCGCGCAGCACGGCGGAGACCGCGCTCGCGGTGGTCGGACAGCTCGCCTCGCTCGAGCACGTCGTCGTCACCGGCGGCGATGCGCCCGCGGGGTCGCTCGCCTGGGACGACGTGCTCGCGCGCGACGGCGGCCCGGTCGAGAGCACCGGCGCGGCCGAGGACCTCGCGGTCGTCATCTACACCTCCGGCACGAGCGGCCGGCCGAAGGGGGCGATGCTGCCGCACCGCGCGCTGCTCGCGAACCTCGAGCAGGGCCGCCGGATCGACCCGCCGGTCATCACCACCGACGACGTCGTGCTGCTGGTGCTCCCGCTGTTCCACATCTACGGCCTCAACGCCGCCCTCGGCGCGGTCGCCCGAGAAGCCGCCACCGGCGTGCTGGTCGAGCGCTTCGACCCGGTCGAGACGCTCGCCGAGATCCGCAAGGAGGGCATCACCAGCCTGGTCGGCGCCCCGCCGATGTACGTCGCCTGGTCGATGCTCCCCGACGTCGGTGACGCGTTCTCCACCGTGCGGGTCGCGCTCTCGGGCGCGGCGCCGCTGCCCGGTGCCGTGCTGCACCGCGTGCTCGACATGACCGGCCACCACGTCTTCGAGGGCTACGGGCTGACCGAGACCGCTCCGGTGCTCACGTCCACCCTGATGAGCGAGGTCGCGAAGCCCTTCTCGATCGGCCGGGCCATCCCGGGGGTCGAGCTCAGGCTGGTCGACGAGAGCGGCGCGCCGGTGGAGGACGGCGACCCCGGCGAGATCGTCGTACGCGGCCCGAACGTCTTCCTCGGCTACTGGCCGGACGCCACCGAGGGCCCGGACGAGGACGGCTGGTTCGCGACCGGCGACGTCGCCTACCTCGACCACGAGGGCGACCTGTTCCTGGTCGACCGGCGCAAGGAGCTGGTGCTCGTCAGCGGCTTCAACGTCTACCCGCGCGAGGTCGAGGACGTCCTCGACGCGCACCCCGACGTCGCGGAGTCCGCGGTCATCGGCATCCCGCACCCCTACACCGGCGAGTCCGTGAAGGCGCTGGTCGTGCTCCGGGAGGGCGCCCGCACGACGGCCGACGACCTCATCGCGCACTGCGCGAAGTCGCTGGCCCGGTTCAAGTGCCCGACATCGGTGGAGTTCGTGTCCGAGCTGCCGCGCGGTGCCACCGGGAAGGTCGCGAAGGGCCGGCTGCGCGAGCTGTCGGCGTGAGGCTGCCCGGGCGGCGCCGGCCGCGACCGACCTCGGTCGCGCTGGTGACCCGGGCCGGCTGCACGCTCTGCGCCCAGGCCGAGCCGGTCGTCGTGCGGGCTGCTGCCGACGCCGGGCTGGTCCTCGAGCTGCGCGACGTCGACGACGACCCCGACGACCTCGCCCGCTGGTCGGACAAGGTCCCGGTGGTGCTGCTGGACGGCACCGAGCACGCCTGCTGGCGGATCGACGAGCGGCGGCTGCGCAAGGCGCTCGGCCTGTCCGCCTGAGCGGCTGTGACCGTCCTCACCGACTTTGTGCGCGCGTTCACAAGCGCGTAGCCTCGGCCTGTGCGCCGGAGCCGCTTGAACGTGCCGGAGGCGACGGTCGCCCGCCTGCCGGTCTACCTGCGCGCGCTCAACGCGCTGGCCGAGACGGGGCGTACGACCGTCAGCAGCGAGGCGCTGGCGACGGCCTCCGGCGTCGGGTCCGCGAAGCTGCGCAAGGACCTGTCGCACCTCGGGTCGTACGGCACGCGCGGCGTCGGCTACGACGTGCAGGAGCTGGTCTTCCACATCAGCCGGGCGCTGGGCCTGGGGCAGCGCTGGTCGGTCGTGCTGGTCGGCGTCGGCAACCTGGGGCAGGCGCTCGCGGGCTACGGCGGCTTCGACGACCGGGGCTTCCGGATCGCCGCGCTGCTCGACGCAGACCCGGCGCGCACCGGCGAGCTGGTCGCGGGCCTGCCCATCCGGCTGCTGTCGGACCTGGCCGACGTCGTGCGCGACGAGGGCGTCTCGATCGGTCTGATCGCTACCCCCGCCGCCGGGGCGCAGGACGTGTGCGACCGGCTGGTCGCCTGCGGTGTCCGCAGCATCCTCAACTTCGCGCCGACGGTGCTGCAGGTCCCCGAGGACGTCGACGTGCGCCGGGTCGACCTGTCCAACGAGCTGCAGATCCTGTCCTTCCACGAGCACCGCAAGGCCGCCGAGGCCGAGGTGGTCCCCGCATGAGCGTGCTCGTCGTGGGGATCTCGCACCGCAGCGCACCTGTCCGCCTGCTCGAGCAGGTGACGGTCGGCGTCGGGGACAACCCGGGCGTCGTCGCGGGGCTGCGCGAGACGGGACCGGTCGCCGAGGCCGTCGTGCTGTCCACCTGCAACCGGGTCGAGGTCTACGCCGACACCGAGGGCTTCCACGCCGGCGTCGACGCGGTCAGCGACCTGCTCGCACGGATCTCCGGCGTCCCGCTCGACGACCTGAAGAAGCACCTCTACGTGCACTGGGAGGGGCAGGCGGTCCTGCACCTGTTCGAGGTGGCCTGCGGGCTCGACTCGATGGTGGTCGGCGAGTCGCAGATCCTCGGTCAGCTGCGCCGGGCGTACGCCACGTCCCGTGACGAGGGCGCCGGGCCGACGCTGCACGAGCTCTTCCAGAAGGCGCTCAAGGTCGGCAAGCGCGCGCACAGCGAGACCGGCATCGACGAGGCCGGCCGGTCGCTCGTCACCGTCGGGCTGGAGCGCGCCGTCGCCGCGGTGGGTCCGCTCGCCGGTCGCAGCGTGCTGGTCGTGGGCGCCGGCTCGATGGGCGCGCTGTCCGGGGCGACGCTGCGCCGCGCAGGCTGCGGCGAGGTCGTGGTCGCGAACCGCACCCTCGCCCGCGCGCAGCGGCTCGCCGAGACCCTCGAGGGAGATCGGAAG
>SCTD01000730.1 GCA_004299215.1 Frankiales bacterium
CCCACAGCCGCAGCACGTCGCGGTCGGTCTCCCGCAGCCGCGCCAGGGCCGCCCCGACCCGGTCGTCCGGCGTCGCCGGCTCGGCGGGTCGCTCGCGCCGGAGCCGCGACACCAGCGCGAGCCGCCGGTCCTCGCTGCGTCGGGAGTTGGCCAGCACCCGGCGTGCCACGGCGTACGTCCAGGGGAGCGGGTCGTCCCGCGGCACGTCGTCGAGCCGGCGCCACAGCACGAGGAGCACGTCGGCCAGCGCGTCGTCGACGTCGTCCGGGGCGCAGCGCCGGCGCAGGTAGCGCTGCAGCGGCTCCCCCACGGAGGCGGCCAGCGCCTCGAAGCGCTGCGGGCGGTCGTCCACGTCTGGAGTGTCCGGCAGGGCAGCGATCCTGTCGCAGGCGCCCTACTCGGTCGGGACGTCCGCCGGCAGGTCGCGCGGCTGGGACGGGGGTCCGCTGCGGTGCTCCCGCACGGCCCGCAGCACCTCGACGACGATCGGGAGCACGCTCAGGACGATGATGCCGAGGATGAACTTCTCGACGTGGTCGGCGACGAACTGGACCTTGCCCAGGTAGTAGCCGATGAGCGGGATCCCGCCCGCCCACAGGATGCCGCCGATCACGTTGAACTTGGTGAAGGTGCGGCGCCGCATCCGGCTGACCCCG
Source organism: Frankiales bacterium (assembly GCA_004299215.1). Lineage (GTDB taxonomy): Bacteria > Actinomycetota > Actinomycetes > Mycobacteriales > SCTD01 > SCTD01. Next base: position 657 of record SCTD01000730.1, read on the forward strand.
GCGACGACCGGGGCGAAGGTGCGCACGATCGGCACGAAGCGGGCGATGATGATGGTGCGGCCGCCGTACTTCTCGAAGTAGGCGTAGCTCTTGTCGACGTACTCCTGCTGGAAGATCCGGGAGTCCGGCCGGTTGAAGACCCGAGGTCCGCTGACGCGCCCGATGGTGTAGCCGGTCTGGTCCCCGGCGATCGCCGCGATCGGGAGCGTCAGCACCAGCCACCAGATCGACAGCCCGACCTCGTCCTGGGCGACCAGCAGCCCGGCCGTGAACAGCAGCGAGTCGCCGGGCAGGAAGAAGCCGATGAGCAGCCCCGTCTCCACGAACACCACGACGAGCAGGGCGATCAGCCCCGCCTTGACGAGTGCCTCCGGGGACAGCCACTCCGGGAGCCCGGGCATCGCCGCGAGCGTCATGCCGGGGACGGCGCCGGCGCCTTGGGACAGGACGGACGCGGGGGACAGCACGGTGTCGAGGCTACCCGCGGACTAGGTTCCGCCCCATGGCACGCGAGCGGCTGGTCGTCATCGGCGGGGACGCGGCCGGCATGAGCGCCGCGAGCCAGGCCCGCAAGCGCCGCGAGGCGAGCGACCTGGAGATCGTCGCGTTCGAGCGGGGCCGCGCGACGTCCTACTCCGCGTGCGGCATCCCGTACTGGATCGGCGGCGCGGTCGACGACGAGAGCGACCTGATCGCGCGCACGCCGGAGCAGCACCGCGAGGCCG
>SCTD01000619.1 GCA_004299215.1 Frankiales bacterium
CGCGTCCCACAAGGTCGGCTGGTCATTTACGGTACGAAGCACGATGACCTCGATCCCTTCTAGCCCAAGGGGTCGAGGTCATCTTCGCGTCTGGCAACCTCTCACTCAGGGACCGACGCGACCCCTTTTTCAGGTCGAAGTAGTTAGTCAGGAGGGGATCGTCTGGCCTTGCGATCTGGTCCCGATGGGTCCTTTCTGTCGGGATCGATCACGTCGAGGCCCGAGTCGGTCGAAGGGCACCTGCAGGGCGATCGCCGCCCACGAGGAGGCGCTCCGCCATGCAGGACAGCCCGACGACCCAGGCGCCGGGAGGCCCGCCGCCGCTGCGCGCCCTGCGGCCCGTGAGCGCGGCGGTCCTGCTGCTGCACGCGCTGCTCCTGGCGGTGTTCTTCTCCGTGAGCGACGAGCTGCTGCGGTCCGTGGCGCTGACCGTCGCCCCGGCCCTGGCCGCCGGCACCGTGGCGGTGGTGACCGCCCGGCGGCGCCCCGCCCGGGCCTGGGCCTGGTACACGCTGGCCGCCGGCACGGGCGGCTCGAGCGTCGGCTGGGCGCTCTGGTACCTCTCGCCCTGGGGCGACACGGTCGCCGGCGACGTCGCCTTCCTGTCCGGCTACGTCACCTGCTGCGTGGCGCTGCTGGGCCTGGGCGGCGTGCGCGGGCGCCGCGCCCAGGTGGCACTGCTGGACGCGGGCCTGCTGACGGTCGGCCTCGGCGTGCTCGCCTGGGTCCTCGTCGTCTCCGAGGTTACCGCCACCCTGGACGTCTCGGCGTCGCAGCGGCTGGTGTCCACCGCCTACCCGCTGCTCGACGTGCTGCTCGTGGCGCTGTCGGCGCGCCTGCTGCTGGCCCAGCGCAGCCCGGCGACCGGCGCGCTCCTGCTGTGGGCCGTGCTGCAGTCCTACGCCGACACCACGTACGCCCTCACCGTCATCGACGGCACCTTCGACTTCGGCAGCCCCGCCTTCGTGGCCTGGCTCGTCGGCTACGCGCTTGTGAGCGTCTTCGCGCTCGTCCCCGGCCGCGCGGACGTGACCGCGCGTCGCCGCCGCCGCTCGTGGACCGCCCCGGCGGTCGCCGCCGCCGCGATCCTCCCCCTGCCGGTGCTGCTCGTCGCCCGCGCCGTCGAGGGCTCGTCGCGGCACGTCGCCCTCGTCGCTGCCGGCTCGGTCGTGATGACCGTCCTGGCTGTCGGCCGCGGCGCGCTGTCCGCCGACGACGGCGCCGGCCCGGCTGCGCGGGCCGCCCTGCGCCGTTCGATCGTCCGCTCCACCGCCGGCTTCGTCGTGCTCGCGCTGCTCCCGATCTCCGGCCTGGCCTGGATCGCCGTCAGCGAGTCGCAGCGCACGATGACCGGTGAGGTGCGCGACCGGGTCGCCGTGACCGGCGCCGTGAGCGCCGACTACATCGGCCAGGAGCTGTCGGGCATCGCGGCCCTCGTGCGTGCCTACGCGACCAGACCCTCGCTCATCGCGGCCGCGACGGCCCCGGCAGGACCGGACGCGCTGACGCTCGACCAGCACATGGACTCGCTCCAGCAGAGCGACGAAGACGTCTTCGGGGCGTGGTTCCTGGCCCCGACTGGCGGCATGGTCAGCTTCCAGCCGTCGGCCCCGGCTGTCATCGGCCAGAGTTTCGCCCACCGCGACTACTACCGCGGGGCGCTCGCCTCCGACGAGCCCTACGTCTCCGCCGCCTTCCCGGCCGCGGCGCTCCCCGGCACGCCGTCCGCGGTCGCGGTCAGCGTCGCGGTGCGGGACGCCGACGGCTCGGTCGTCGGGGTCATCGCCGCGGGCTACCTGCTCGACTCCCTGCAGACCTACGTCGACCGGCTCGCCGAGGTCCAGGGCGTCCGGCTGCTCGTGGCCGATCAGCAGGCCCAGCTCATCGCCGGCGAGGGCACCCTCGGTGCTCCCGTGGCGGGCTCGGCCGCCTCCCTCGTGGGCTCCGCACTGCGCGGCGACCGGGCGACGGTCCGGGAGCAGGACACCGGCGCCGCCACCCTCGCGTCCTACCGGCCGATCGAGGAGCTCGGCTGGGCCGTCGTCGCGGAGGTCGCCGAGCGCGACGCCTTCGCGGCGTCCGACCGGCTGACGGCGCGGGTCGTCGTCGCCGCGGTGCTCCTCGCGCAGCTGCTGCTCGTCGGCCTCGTGCTGGCCGTGCGGGCGGACACGCGTCGCCGGCTCGTCGAGACCGAGCTGTCCGCCCGCGAGGAGCACCTGGCCCGCGTCCTGCAGGCGGCCGGCGACGCGTACGTGTCCATCGACGCGCGCGGCACGGTGACGGCCTGGAACGACCGGGCGGCCGAGGTGTTCGGGCACGAGCCGTCGGACGCCCTCGGCAAGGACCTGGCCGACCTGGCCGTGCCCCAGCAGGCGCGCGCCGCGCACCGCGACGGCCTGGTCCGCGTGATGTCCGGCGGCGAGGCGCGGCTGCTCGGCCGTCGGGTCGAGGTCGAGGCGGTGCACGCCGACGGCCACGTCTTCCCGGCCGAGATCACGCTCTGGGCGAGCGGGACGTCGGCGTCCCCGTCCTACAACGGCTTCGTCCGCGACGTCACCGCGGTCAAGCTGCAGGAGCGGGAGCTCGCCCGTGCGCACGAGGCGGCCCTGGAGGCCTCGCGGCTCAAGTCGGAGTTCGTGGCCAACATGAGCCACGAGATCCGCACCCCGATGAACGGCGTCCTCGGCATGACCGCGCTGCTGTCCGAGACCGAGCTCGACCCGGTGCAGCGCGACTACGTCGAGACCGTCGCCAGCTGCGCGGAGTCGCTGCTCACCGTCATCGACGACATCCTCGACTTCTCCAAGATCGAGGCGGGCCGGCTGGACCTCGAGGTCGCGGTCGTCGAGCTGCGGCCGCTCGTCGAGGACGTCGTCGGGCTGCTCGGCACCGCCGCGCCCGCGCGCGGAGTGGAGGTCGTCGCGTGGGTCGACCCCGAGGTCGCGACGCACGTGCAGGGCGACCCGCACCGCATCCGCCAGGTGCTCAGCAACCTCGTCGGCAACGCCGTGAAGTACACCGAGCAGGGCGAGGTCGTCGTCCACCTGCAGCCCTCGCCGCTCGGCCACGGCCTCGTCCGCTTCGCCGTGCGGGACACCGGCATCGGCATCACGGCCGAGCAGCGCACCCGCCTGTTCGAGGCCTTCTCGCAGGCCGACGCCTCGACCACCCGCAAGTACGGCGGCACCGGTCTGGGGCTCACCATCAGCCGGCAGCTCGTCGAGCTGATGGGCGGCACCCTCGACGTCGAGAGCACCCCGGGCGTCGGCTCGACGTTCTTCTTCGACCTGCCGCTCGCCCCGACCAAGGCGCCCCCCGGCGAGAAGCCGCGGCGCTGCCTCGACGGCGTGCGCGTGCTCGTCGTGGACGACAACAGCACCAACCGCAAGGTGCTCCGGCAGTACCTCACCGCCTGGGGGATGGAGCCGACCTGCGTCGCCGACGCGCACGCCGCCCTCACCGAGCTGCAGCTGGCCGTGCGCAACGGCACCCCGTACGACGTGGTCGTCCTCGACATGCACATGCCGGGTCGCGACGGGCTGCAGCTGGCCCAGGACATCAGCGGCGACCCGTCGGTGGCGCGCACCCCGATGGCGATGCTCACCTCCACCAACCAGCGCGGCGAGCGCGCGGCCGCGCACGCTGCCGGCATCGGCGCCTACCTGACCAAGCCGATCCGCCAGAAGCAGCTGTTCGACCGGCTCAGCGAGCTGCTCGGGGCGGCCGCCGAGGTCGCCGAGCCGGCCGCGGCCGCGCCGACCCGCGAGCTGGTGGGTCGCGTCCTCGTCGCCGAGG
>SCTD01000620.1 GCA_004299215.1 Frankiales bacterium
ACAGCCCGGTGTGCGGGTGCGGCCCGATGTCGATGCCCCCGTCAGGTCCGACGGCCAGCGGACCGAAGTGGTCGACGAAGCACCACGCGCCGACGGTGCGCCGACGCGCCTTCGGCAGAGCCCGCCGCACGGTCATCGTGCCGACCACCGACTCGCGGGCCTCCATCACCTCGACGGCCGGCGGGGTGGTCGTGCTGCCGGGAGCCCGCACCGGGGGCGTGTCCTGCGCGTCGACCGGTCCGCTCATGCCCCGGACGCTACGCCGTACGTTCGGCTCCGTGACAGATCGCGAGGACGGTGTCGAGCGGCTCCGGCGGTGGACCGACGAGCAGCGCGGGGTGCCACCGGCGTTCGGGCGGATGCGCGCCTGCGTCGACCACGTGGCCTCGGGCTCGACGACGGTACGGCTGCCGCTCGAGCCGGAGCTGCTGCTCCCGGACGGCGCCCCGTCGGGGGCCGTCACGGCGATGCTCACCGACTTCGGCCTGGCGTCGGCGGTCATCTCCTCGCTGCCCGACCTGCGCGGCGTCACCACCGTCTCGCTCTCCGTCGACCACCTGTCACTGCCGCCGGCGACCGGCGCGCTCGTCGCGACCTGCATGGCCGCGCCCTACGTCGACGGCGGCCTCCAGCACGCGACAGGGACGATCGCCGACGACGCGGGCAGCCCGGTCGCCCTGGTGTCCGGCTGGCTGATCCCGACCCCGGCCGAGCCGGAGGGGATGGCGCGCGAGGGGGTGCCGGTCGAGCCGATGGCCGCCCACCTCGGCGACCTGCTGGGGACCGGCGTCGCCGCCGATCTCCGGCTGGTCGCGCGGGACGCGCTGAGCAACGCGATAGGCAGCCTGCACGGCGGGTCCCTCGCGCTCGCCTGCGAGCTGGCGGCCGAGGCGGCGCTGCCCGGGATGCGCCCGCTGGCGACGTCGCTCGCGTTCCTGCGGCCCACCCCGCGCGAGGGCGGCGTCGCGGTCCACGCCGCCGTCGTGCGCGAGGGACGTCGTACCGGCCTCGTCGACGTCACCGTCACCGACGACGACGGGCGGACGCTCGTGACCGGACGGCTGGTCCTCGGCGCCACCTAGGATCAGGCCATGCCCGCGTACGACTACCGCTGCCGTACCTGCGACGCCGTCTTCGAGGTGCGCCGCAGCCTGGACGACGCCCCGGCGCCGGCGCCGTGCCCGCAGGGCCACGACCAGACCAGCCGGCTCTTCACCCCCGTCGCGGTCGGCGGCAGCGCGGCCCCGCCGGCCCCCGCGGGCGGCGGCTGCTGCGGCGGCGGTTGCTGCGGCTGACTTCTTGCCGTCCACCGGTTGTGGACGGCGACGCCGCAGGTCAGCGCACGTGCGCGGCCCGGAGGACCGCCGCGACCCACAGGCCGTCCACCCCGCCTCCACCGGGGCACGCCGCACCTCTCACACCGACCGGACACGACCGTCCACCGGCGCGTTCGCGCTGCCGCCCGCGCAGCCCTACCGTCGGCCGCGGGCCGACGGCGGAGGAGGCGGGCATGCGGGTGCGGGACACCACCGGGGCGGCGGAGGACGTCGATCCCGCCTTCGACGAGGCGCTGGCGCGCATCCGCGAGCTGAGCGTGCGGCTGCACGGGGTGCTCGACCTGCACGACGCCCGCCGCACGCTGCTCGGCGGCCGGGTCTGCCGCTGCTGCAGCCGCGCGTTCCCCTGCCCGACGGTGCAGCGGGCTGCCGGCTGAGTCGGAGCCACGCCATCCGGACCCTTGACAGCGCGGCCCGGATGGAGGGGAATGTGCCCCGGGACGACGAGGAGGAGCACGGTGCCCGCGAGGTGCGCCGACCCTCCGCGAGGGCAGCCCGACCGCATTTCCGGTCGGGCTGCCCGCTTGTGTCGGAGCCGTCCGTGAGAATGGTCCGGTGACCACGCCCGACTCGCACGCCCCGCCCGTCTACGCCTGCGCTGCGGGAGCGGTGGTGCACGCGCACGCCCACGACACCCTCGAGCCGGCACTGCTGCTGCACACCTTCCTGCCGCCCGGCGTCGAGGACGTGCTGCGCACCGAGACGCCGCGCGTCGACGTCTCCAGCGACGGTCCGGGCGCCTCGACCGTCACCGTGCGGGTGCTCGCCGGCAGCACCTCGCTGTCGTGGTCGGTGCCGATCGGGCCGGTGGTCGCGGCGCTCCCCGGGCAACCGGGTGACGACGGACGGATGGTGCTGCTGGCGCTGGTCGACAACGAGCCGTCGCCGACGTTCTGGGCGGAGCCGATCGACTGCGAGCGGCTGGCGGCCGAGCTGCAGCTGCCGGTGACCGACGTCGTCGACGCGCTCCGCGGGCGGCTGACGCCGTGGCTCACCGACGACCTGGAGCTGCTGCTGCACGACGACGCGCACGATCGCGCCGTCGACCGCTCACCGGCGCAGACGCTCGCGACGGCCTTCCTCGCGCACTACCGCGGGGACCTGTCGGCCGAGCAGTCCACGACGGCCCTCGTCCGCGCGCTCTCGCTGGCTCCCGACGACTACACGATCGAGCTCGGCGGACGGCTCTGCGCCGCGCTGGTGGCGGTCCTCGCCGCGACCGACGAGAGCGCCCGTGACCAGGTGCTGGCCGCGACCGGGCCGTTCGAGACCGAGGCGCTGCGACAGCTCACCGAGCTGCCGACCGCGCTGGCCGACGTCCCCGCGGAGAAGAGGACCGAGACCGCGATGGACTTCCTGCTGTCGGCCGCGGACAAGGACGAGACCGTCCGAGCGGCGGTCAGCGTGCTCGGCCGGCTGGCCCGCGCGGGCTTCGGGGCCGACCTCGCCGACGACGAGGTGCTGCGCCGGCTCGGCATGGTGGACGACCGGGCGCTGGCCCGGCTGGCCGTCCTGTGGGTCGAGCTCGCGGCTGCTTCCGCCGGCGACGAGGGCCAGGACTCCCTGCGGGCGCAGGACATCGCGCTGCGGGCGCGCGGCGAGGGCCGGCCGGGGATCTCCTGGCTGGGCAGCACGGCAGCGACCCTGGTCGGCTCCGCGCTCACGGTCGTGGGCCGCAGCATCGGCCGGATCGCGCCGTCCCTCGAAGCGGTCCGCACCCTGCTCGAGGCCGAGGACCCGACCAACGACGCGCTCGCCGACGCCGCGCAGGCGTGCATCACCCTGGCCCGCGTGGTCCGCAG
>SCTD01000621.1 GCA_004299215.1 Frankiales bacterium
GCTCTTCCGATCTCCCGGCTGATCGGCGCGGGTGCGCCCGGTCCGGTCGTGCTGCCTCCCGAGCCGAACGTCGTGACCGGGCGCTGACCGTTCTGTCCGACTTGGTCCGGCCCGTAGACTCCTGACGTGTCCCCCCGCGTCGTGCTCGTCACCGGTGTCAGCCGCTACCTCGGCAGCCGGCTCGCCGGGCAGCTCGCGGCCGATCCGTCGATCGAGCGGGTCGTCGGTGTCGACACCATCCCCCCGCGCGCGGAGCAGAAGCGACAGCTCGGGCGCACGGAGTTCGTCCGGGCCGACATCCGCAACCCGCTGATCGCCAAGGTCATCGCGCAGGCCGAGGTCGACACGGTCGTGCACATGAACGTCATCGCCACCCCGCTCGGCGCGGGCGGTCGCACGGCGATGAAGGAGATCAACGTCATCGGCACGATGCAGCTGCTGGCCGCGTGCCAGAAGGCTCCGTCGATGCGCAAGCTGGTCGTGAAGTCGACGACCGCGGTCTACGGCTCCTCGCCGCGCGACCCGGCGCTGTTCACCGAGTCGGTCGAGCCGCGGGCGCTGCCGAAGTCCGGCTACGCCAAGGACGCCGTCGAGGTCGAGGGCTACGTCCGGGGCTTCGGTCGCCGCCGTCCCGACGTCACGCTGTCCCTGCTGCGCTTCACCAACTTCATCGGCCCGTCGATCGAGACGCCGCTGACCCGCTACTTCTCGCTGCCGGTCGTCCCGACGGTGTTCGGCTTCGACCCGCGCATCCAGCTCTGCCACGAGGACGACGGGATCGAGGTGCTGGTGCGGTCCGTGATGGAGGACCACCCCGGCATCTTCAACGTCGGCGGTGACGGGGTGCTGCTGCTGTCCCAGGCGATCCGCCGCCTGGGCAAGCCGTCGGTGCCGATCCCCTCGCCCGCGGTGTCACTGGTGGCGCGCGCCTTCCGCAGCGCCGGCCTGGTCGACTTCTCGCCTGAGCAGATGCGCTACCTCGAGCACGGCCGCGTCGCCGACGTCAGCCGGCTGCGCGGGGAGCTCGGGTGGGGCCCGCGGCCGACCTCGCAGGCGTTCGAGGACTTCGTGGCGGCCGCTCCGGGGCTGCGGCTGATCTCGCCGGAGGTCGTGGCCGGTGCGGAGCAGACCGTGCTGGGGCTCGTCGGCCGTGGGCGCGTGCCCGCCGCCGCAGGACAGGGAGGCACCGGTGCCTGAGAGCTCGATGGGGAAGGTCATCCCGCTGCACGGTGACGAGGCGGTCGGCGCCGAGCCGGTCGTGGAGGTCGTGCCGCCGGTCGAGGCGGAGTCGCCCTCCGGCTTCGAGCGGAAGCTGGCCGGCGGGCTGGCCTTCCTGCGCCGCCGCATCACCGGCGACTACGACGTGGACGACTTCGGCTTCGACGCCGACCTCACCGACCACGTGCTGCTCCCGCCCCTGCGGCCGCTCTACGAGAAGTGGTTCCGCGTGGAGACCCGCGGTCTGGACAACGTCCCGGACGTCGGCGGTGCGCTCGTGGTGGCCAACCACTCCGGCACCATCCCCCTCGACTCGATCATGACGGCGCTCGCGCTGCTCGACCACCACCCGGCGCACCGCCACCTGCGGATGCTCGGGGCGGACCTGGTCTTCAAGCTCCCGGTGGTCGCCCCGATCGCGCGCAAGGCCGGCAACACGCTGGCCTGCAACGCCGACGCCGAGCGGCTGCTCACCGCCGGCGAGCTGGTGGGTGTCTGGCCGGAGGGCTTCAAGGGGATCGGCAAGCCCTTCAGCGAGCGCTACAAGCTGCAGCGCTTCGGTCGCGGCGGCTTCGTGTCCGCCGCGCTCCGGACCGGCGTCCCGATCATCCCGTGCTCGATCGTCGGGGCCGAGGAGACCTACCCGATGATCGGCAACGCCCGGACGCTCGCGCGCCTGCTCGGCCTGCCGTACCTCCCCGTCACGCCGACCTTCCCGCTGCTCGGCCCGCTCGGTGCGGTGCCGCTGCCGTCGAAGTGGATCATCGAGTTCGGTGAGCCGATCGAGACCAAGGACCTCGGCGGCCCGGCCGCGGCCGACGACCCGATGCTGGTCTTCAACGTCACCGACCAGGTCCGCGAGACCATCCAGTCGACCCTCTACACCCTGCTCATGCAGCGCCGCTCGGTCTTCTTCTAGCTCAGCCGAAGGCGCGGGCGACCAGGCCGCGCCGGTCGGCCCGGCGGCGGTGCAGCGCCACGCCCGCCACGATCCCGCCGGCGAGCGCGCCCGCGCCCGCAGCAGCCGGCACGCCGACCTTGGCCGCCTTGCGCCCGGTGCGGAAGTCGCGGACGACCCACCCACGGGCGCGTGCCTCCTCACGCAGCTTCGTGTCGGGGTTGACGGCGACGGCGTGCCC
>SCTD01000622.1 GCA_004299215.1 Frankiales bacterium
CACGCGCGGGTCGGGTCGTGACGGTCGCGCCGACGCGAGCGCTGCAGCTGGAGCGCACCGGCTGGGGCGACGACGCCGTGCAGCTGCCCGCCGGGCGGTGGGAGGACGTACTGACCGGCAGCTCGTGGGACGGGGGCCGCCAGCCGCTGGGCACGCTGCTGCGGGACTTCCCGGTCGCGGTGCTGCGTCGCCGCGCCTAGCGACCCGCGGAGACCTCGTCGGTGGCAGCCCGCTGGTCCGGCAGCCGGATGACCCCCTCGCCGCGGAGCGGGCGGCTGGCCTTCTCGGCGTACATCTCCTCGTCGGCGCGGCGGACGAGCTCGTCGAGCGAGCACGCCACGTCGGGGAACCACACCTCGGCGCCGATGCTGAGGCGCAGCTCGAAGTCCGCGCCGGAGCGCGCGTTGTGCTCGTCCAGCGCCGTGATCAGCCGGCGGCGGGCGCCCTCGGCCTGGCCGTCGTCGCCGAGCAGCAGGACGAACTCGTCGCCACCCAGGCGGCCGACGATGTCGGAGGAGCGCGAGGCGGCCTGCAGCACGCCGGCAGCATCGGCGATGGCCCGGTCGCCCTCGCGGTGACCCAGCTTGTCGTTGACCTGCTTGAGCCCATCCAGGTCGACGAAGAGCAGCACCCGGGCGCTGTGCGCTCTGCGAGCCCGCTCGAGCTCGTGCTCGGCGAGGACGAACCAGCCGCGGCGGTTGTAGAGCCCGGTCAGCTCGTCGCGCAGCGCGACGCTCTCGAGCGCGGCCTCGCGCTTGCGGTGCATGATGACCAGGGACGCGCCTGCGATGAGCAGCAGGGCGACGACGGCCAGCTCGACGCGCCGGCTCGAGCGCACGAGGTCACCCTCGAACTCGTCCTGGTCCTGGGCGGTGGCGGCGGTCCAGCCGGTGCTGCCGGCGTGCGCGTAGGAGTTGACCAGCCCGTCGCCGTCGACGATCCCGCTCGCCGATCGGGCGATCGCGGTGCGCACCGAGGGGATCGGCAGCTCGGTCCCGACCATCTCGACCCGGGGTCCGGCGATCACCCGGTTGTCGCCGTCCACCACGAAGCCGTGGCCGGTGTCGCCGTACCTCAGCCTGGAGACGTAGGTCTGCAGGCCCCCGGTGCGTGCCTTCCACAGGCCGATCACGAGACCGCGGCTGCCGTCGGCCAGCGGGACCGGGAGGCCCATCGCGAGCAGGTTCTCGTCGCCCGCCGACAGCACGCCGGACAGCGGCAGCTGCCCGCCGCCGGAGCTCACGGCGGCGCGCAGCGGAGCCCAGCCGGGGTCGTCACGCACAGGTATGCCGGGTCCGGCGCTCCAGACGGCGAGGGGGGCGCCGAGCGGGCTCATCAGGATCGCACCCGCATCCAGGGCGCGGGTGCGGCCGACGAGGGCCTCGAGCCGCCCGACGCTGGCCGGGTCACCCACCTCGGTGCTCCACGGACCGCCGTCGGCGAGGGCGTCGTTGACCTCCCCCGCGGAGACCAGCGCGTACTGCTCGACGAGACCGGCGAGGTTCCGCTGAAGGACCATCCGGTCGTCGCGGTGCACCTCCCGAGCCTGGTTGCCGGCGGTGTGTCCCGCGACGAGGCCGAGTCCGCCGATCAGCGCGACCAGCCCGCCGGAGACGAGCAGGCCGAGGTGGCGCCGCAGGTTGCGTCGCGCGCGCCACGCCATGTCGTCCTCCATCGGTCGGTGATCACTACCTCGACACGAAGTGACCCCAACCACAGTCCGCGGGGCACATCGGCGAGAACTGGCCCCATCGTGTCGGCCGTCGACTAGTCCGCGGACAGCGGGGCAGGCTCCGGGCATGACTCAGCTGACGGTATGGGCGCCGGTTCCCGAGCGGGTGGAGCTCGAGGTGGCCGGAGTGCGCACCCCGATGCACCGCGGGGCGGGCGGCTGGTGGTCCGCGCCGGCGCTGCCGGCGGGCACGGACTACGCCTTCGTGCTCGACGGCGGCGAGCCACGGCCGGACCCGCGCAGCGCCTGGCAGCCGCACGGCGTGCACGGCCCCTCGCGGGTGGTGGACCACGAGGCCTTCGCCTGGACCGACGAGCTCTGGCGCGGCGTGCGGCTCGAGGGCAGCGTCCTCTACGAGCTGCACGTGGGGACCTTCACCGAGGCGGGCACCTTCGACGGCGCGGTCGAGCGGCTCGACCACCTGGTGGCGCTCGGGGTGGACGCCGTGGAGCTGCTGCCGTGCAACGCCTTCGCCGGCCGGTGGGGATGGGGGTACGACGGGGTCGCCTGGTTCGCGGTGCACGAGCCGTACGGCGGCCCGGACGGCCTGAAGCGCTTCGTGGACGCCTGCCACGCCCGCGGTCTCGGCGTCGTGATGGACGTCGTCTACAACCACCTGGGCCCAGCCGGCAACTACCTGCCGGAGTTCGGCCCGTACCTCACCGACGCTCATGCCACGCCGTGGGGTCCGGCGGTCAACCTGGACCGACCGGGCTCCGACGAGGTACGCCGCTACGTCCTCGACAACGCGCTGATGTGGCTGCGCGACTACCACGTCGACGGGCTGCGGCTCGATGCCGTGCACGCGCTCGTCGACGAGCGCGCGACGCACCTGCTGGAGGAGCTCGCGGTCGAGGTCGAGGCACTGGGCGCGCACCTGCGCAAGCCGCTGTTCCTCATCGCCGAGAGCGACCTCAACGACGCCTCGGTGGTGACCTCCCGGGAGGCGGGCGGCTGGGGGCTGGACGGCCAGTGGGCCGACGACGTGCACCACGCCCTGCACGCGACGCTCACCGGCGAGTCCTCCGGCTACTACGGCGACTTCGTCGGACTGGAGGTGGTCGCGAAGGTGCTCCGCGAGGTGTTCCTGCACGACGGCGGGTGGTCGTCGTTCCGGGAGCGCGCGCACGGGCGCCCCGTGCCGGCGACCGTCCCGGGGCACCGGTTCGTCGTCTACCTGCAGGACCACGACCAGGTGGGCAACCGCGCCACCGGGGACCGCATCTCGGCCACCCTGTCGGACGGGCTCCTGAAGGTCGGCGCCGCACTCGTGCTCACCTCGCCGTACACCCCCATGCTGTGGATGGGCGAGGAGTGGGGCGCGCGCACGCCGTGGCAGTTCTTCTCCGACCACGAGGGCGATCTCGGCGAGGCGGTGCGCCGCGGGCGCCGGGAGGAGTTCGCCTCCCACGGCTGGGCGACCGAGGACGTGCCCGACCCGCAGGCGGAGTCGACCTTCCGGGCCAGCCGACTGGACTGGGCCGAGCTGGAGCAGGAGCGCCATGCGGACCTGCTGCGCTGGACGCGCGACCTGATCGCGCTCCGCCGGTCCCGGCCGGAGCTCACCGACGGCCGGCGCGACCGCGTCCGCGTGGCCCACGACCCCGACGGCCGCTGGATCGTCGTGCGCCGAGGGGCTGTCGCCGTCGCCTGCAACCTGTCCGGGGAGCGGCTGGCGGTTCCGGTGGAGGGCTCCGTCGAGCGGCTGCTGCTGGCCAGCGCGGCGGACGCCACGTGGACCGCCGACAAGGTCGAGCTGCCGGGCGCGTCGGTCGTTGTCCTCGACCTCGGCTGAGGCTTCCCTGTGAGGGGTGTCTCGCCCTGCCGGGCAGGTGCCGCCCCCGTGGCGTCGAAGGCTGCCGGGACGTCCCTCGACCCCAGGAGCTGTTCGATGACCCGGTCCCGCTCGCTCGCCGCCGCCCTGCTCGCGGCCACGATGCTGGCCGTGCCCGCCGCGCTGTCGACACCGGCAGGCGCCGCCGCACCGGCGAGCTCGACGGAGCTGGTCAAGGTGATCGCCTCGCTGGACGGCGACCTGGACGCCGCCCTCGGTGCGCGGCTGGAGTCGCTCGGTGTGGTCCGTGGCCTGGAGCTGCCCACGATCGACGCGGTCGCGCTGACGCTGCCGGCCGCGGCCGTGCCGCAGGTCGCCGACCTGGCGGGTGTGCAGGCGGTCGTGCCGCAGCGCCGGCTGCAGCTGCACCTCTACCGCTCCAAGGAGCAGATCAAGGCGCTGGGCGTCTCCGCCGCCGACCGCTACCGGGCCGGCACGCAGACCTTCGAGCGGCCCGGCGTGACCGGCGAGGGCATCACCGTCGGGATCATCGACTCGGGGATCTTCGCCGAGCACCCCGGCTTCGGCGGTCGCGTCACCACC
>SCTD01000623.1 GCA_004299215.1 Frankiales bacterium
TCTGGCTCCTTCGGCGTGCTGTCGCGACAACCCGATCCGGGAGAGCGCCAGCACGTGAAGCGCTCCCGGACCGGGTGGAGGACCGAGACCGCCTGGCTGCCACGCGCACTCATCTGCCGCAGGGCGGTCGTGCTATTCCATGCCAGCGCTACTCGGGGTCCCGCATTGATCGCCGCATCTCCTCGGCAAGCGCGGAGTTGCTGGGAGCCAGCTGCCTCGTGATCTCGTCACGGACGTCCCGCGTCTTGTTCTGGCTGAGTTTGGCGCGTGCGTCGAAGCGGTCGACGAGCAAGCGCAGTCCGACGGTGCCCTTCGCGATGCGACGGGTCGCCGCCTCGTCCTCGAGCAGGCTGCGTCCATCATCGTGGTGCTGCTCGAAGTGCTCGGTGAGTCGGCAGAGGACGTCGTAGTTCTCGTCCTCGTCGAGGATCTCGGGCGTGCCGTAGAGGTGAGCTGTCACGTGGTTCCACGTCGGGACGAGGTCGCCCGGTGCGTACCAGCTGGGAGAGACGTAGTCGTGCGGTCCTTGCACGATGACCAGCAGTTCGTGACGGCCGAGTTCGTGCAGCTCGTCGTCCGGGCGGCCGAAGTGGCTGAGAACGGCGATGCCGTGCGCGGTCTCGTCGAGGAGCACCGGGTAGTGCGAGGCGACCAGTCCTGTGCTGGCGGGGCTGACGAAGGTCGCCCACGGAGCGTTCCGGATGAGTCGCTTGACCTCGTCCGGGTCGGTCATCAGGTACCGGGGCGTGTGGCGCACCCGTTCAGCCTCCCGCACCGCGGACGAGACCGACAGCGAGAATGCCCATGACGACCGCGATCGTGGCATCGAGGACGCGCCAGGCCCCGGGCTTCGCGAAAACGGGACGCAGCAACCGGGCGCCGGCGCCCAGCGCGCTGAACCACAGCAGGCTTCCGACAGCGGCTCCCGCGCCGAAGTGCCACCGCAGGTCGTCGTGGGTCGCTGCGACTGATCCTAGGAGGACGACGGTGTCGAGGTAGACGTGTGGGTTCAGCCAGGTCAGCGCGGACGCCGTCAGCACCGTCGGCAGCAGTGGCTTCTGCTGCGACGCCTGAGCGACCAGAGCTCCGGCCGGTCGTAGCGCCCGCCGTGCGGCGAGGGCTCCGTAGCCGAGAAGGAACGCTGCTCCCAACCAGCGCATGACGGGAACGGCTGTCGGCACCCGGTCCAGCAGCGCGCCGGTCCCCGCCACGCCGGCGATGATGAGCAGGAGGTCGGACAGCGCACAGACGGCGACGACCGCGACGACGTGCTCACCGCGCAGCCCCTGCCGCAGGACGAAGGCGTTCTGAGCGCCGATGGCGACGATGAGGGCCAGGCCGAGCCCGAGTCCGGCGAAGGCGGCCAGCAGTGCGGAAGACATGGCCCTCAGCGTGGTGGTCGTACGGCCTGAAGCCAAACGCGTATTCCTGCATTCGCGTTAGCGTTGCTTCATGGACCTCGACGTCGGGCAACTGCGGGCGCTACGGGCAGCGGTCGACACCGGCACCCTCGACGGTGCCGCTCGGCAGCTGCATGTCACGCCATCAGCGATCAGCCAGCGATTGAAGGCACTGGAGCAGGCCACCGGCCGCGTCCTGCTCATCCGGTCGAAGCCGGTGCAGGTCACCGAGCACGGCCGAGCCGTCCTCAGGCTGGCCAGGGAGATCGAGCTGCTGACGGCGGACACCGTACGCGAGCTCGCCGACTCCACCGACCTGGTGACGATGTCCGTGGCCGTCAACGCCGACTCCCTGGCCACGTGGTTCCTGCCAGCTCTCGCGCCGCTGCGCGACCAGGTGGTGCTCGACCTGCACCGGGCCGATCAGGACGCGACCGCCGCCCTGCTGCGCGACGGCACCGTCGTCGCCGCCATCACCGCTGCCGCCGACACCGTGCCGGGGTGCACGTCGACGCCGCTCGGCGTCATGCGCTACCGGCCGGCGGCCTCGCCCGACTTCGCCCAGCGATGGTTCCCCGACGGGCCGACGGCCGCGGCGCTGGGCCGGGCACCAGTCGTGCACTTCGACCGCGACGACGACCTCCAGCGGAGTTGGCTACGCCGTCGCACCCGCGGACGAGCTGCCCCGCCCACGCACCACGTCCCGTCGACAGAGGGCTTCGTGCTCGCGGTGCTCACCGGGATGGGCTGGGCGATGCTCAGCGACCTGCAGCTGGCCCAACCGAGTCTCCGCAAGGCTGTCACCCTGCTCGACCCCCGGGAGACCGTCGACGTGCCGCTCTACTGGCAGCGGTGGAAGGCCCGTTCCTCATCGCTCGAGCACGTGACAGACGTCGTCCTGGCAGGGGCCCGAAGAGCCCTCCACGACGCGGCTTGTCGCAGTTCGTGAGGCGGCACGCCAAGGCGGCGGGACAGGGTGGGCGTCACCAGTCGGACGGCAAGGAGCCGTGGAACTGCCTCAACCGCCAGCCGTCGCGGGTACGGACCGCGACCGCGGTCATCCGGATCGGCGCCCGCGCCGGTTCGCCGTCCTCGGTCACGACGACCTGACCGAAGCAGGCGAACCCCACCGCGTCGGGGAGGTCGAGGAAGACGTGCACGCTGTCCCACTCCCAGCGCGGTCGCCCATCAGCCTCGACGAGCAGGGTCAGGTACTCGCGTAGTCCGGCCTGCCCAAGGCGATGCGAGGTCGTACCGATCAGGACGACGTCCTCGTCGTCGTCGAAGACGCCGGCGAGGGCTTCCACCGTCGAGGTGTCTGCGGCCGATTGCAGACGGGCCAGCACGTCGCGAGCGACGTCCTGCGCGTTCACGTGAACTGCGCGGAACTGGCGTTGACGTAGAGCTCCCAGGTCTCCTGTGTCGTCCACCCCGTAGCGGCGTACAGCGGGAAGCCGGCCGGCGTCGCGCCCAGCAGACCCAGCGTCGCACCGTCGCGCTGCGCTTCGGCCAGGACGCTCGCCAGGAGCGCGCGGCCGTAGCCCTTGCGCTCGTGCTGCGGAGGTGTCGCCATCGACCACAGCCCAGCGGTGTCGTCGATGCGGGTGACCGTCACGGTGCTGACCACCTCACCCGCCTCTTCCAGCAGCCAGATCGACAGCGGGCCCTCGTCGCCGCGCGCCAGCGGCTCCGTCGAGACGGCGATGGCGTCCGGCGGCATCCCGTACGCCGCCGTCAGCACCGCTTCCACTGCAGGCCGGTCGGTCGCGGTCGCCCGTCGCACACGTGGGTCCCGGTTGGCGGGAGGTCCGACGAGCGGCTTGGACATGATGGGCATCTCGCCGGCCGGGACGAACTGACTGGGGATGCGCGGCGCGAGGCCCTTCCCCCGGTCCGCCAGCATGACCAGGGCGGCGAGCCCGCGCGAGTCGATCGCGGCCAGCGTCTCGTCGAGCAGCGCGGGGTCGTCGACGGCGAGAAGGCCGAAGTTCAGGTCGGGAACGGAAACGCCGGTCAGGAGCAGCCACCGCCGGTCGTCCACCTGCCCGACCATGTGTGGCGCGGTCAGCCACGGCAGCATTCCCCGCCCCATGGCTGTCCGGCGTCGTCGAAGCTCATCGTCGTCGAGTGTCATTCCGGCACGGTCCCACGACGCGAGGTCAGCGTCGTGAGGCACACCGGCGGCGTCGCTGGCGGGCGCTGGCGGCCGGAAGGCCGCAGGCACCCAGGGGGCCTCAGGACAACCTGTTGCGAAGCCACGCCAGGGTGCTGGCACCTTGCGCCGCCTGGAAGGCACGGACCGTCGGGAGTCCCCGGCCGGCCGGTAGCCGCGAGCGATCGAGGAAGAAGCCCGCGAGGCCCGACAGGAAGCCGGTGATCACGGCCGGGTCGACGTCTCCGACGATGGGCAGCCGCGCCAGCTCGGCTTCCGGGTCGCCGCCGTACAGCGCGACGTTGACGAGCAAGCCGACGCTGTCGAACCACGACGGCCCCCGGCACGCCCACGGCCAGTCGAGAACATGCACCAGGCCAGCCCGATCGATGAGCAGGTTGTCCGCCCTCGCATCCGCGTGTACGAGCGTGTCTCCGACCAGGGCCTCCAAACCGGCAGCGGCAAGCTCCCTCAGCTGATCGAGGTTCGCCGCTGCCCACGGGTCGAGATCCGGAGGGAGATCGCAAGCGATGCGGTCCCACCCCCGGAACTCGGCCGCGAAGCCCTCGGCCGCGGGTCGCGCATCCAGCGGGCAGGGAGTCAGTTGTTGGGCGAGCTGCTCGAAAGCCGCCATGACAGCGTCGAGCTCGTGACGTACCCATGGGACGACCGGGTGGCGACCATCGATGTCTTCGAAGACGAGCGCTACCCAGTACCCGTCATCGAACGAGCCCAGCAGCTTCGGGACCGGCACGTCGACCGGCAGAGCAGCCGCAACGACGGCCTCCCGTCGATGCAGCGTGGGCGTGTCGGCGTTCTGCTCGGGGCTCACTGCCTTCACGAACGCGCGGCCACCGTCGGCGAGCCGAAGTCGCGCCGCCACACCGGGAGAGAATCCACCGGGCTGGGTGACCGCCTCGACCACCCGACCGCCGGCGATGAGCTCGATCTGACGCTGCACATGCGCGGGGAGCTGCTCCCAGAGCAGGCGCGAGCCCGAGGCGCTGATCACGCGCGAAGCGTGTCAGTCGATCGCGGATCTGTCGTGGCCGTTTACCCGGCCTACGGGGAGCGCTTCCTCGTCTGCCGCAGGAACACGTGAGCCCTGGCTGGGGCGTGACGGTCGGGCACAGGGAGGTCGGCCCGGCAAGGGCGGATGCTCGGCGATGCAGAACACCTCCGCCGAAAGCTCGAGCCAGCCGTGCCGCGCGCCCGATTACCGTGGCCCGGATGCCCGACACCACCGCGTTGCTGGGAAGGCCCGCACCGCCCACGCCGTCCCGGCTGCCCGTGCTGTTGACTGCCGCCGCGGCAGGTGCGCTTCTCGGGCCGGCAGACCTGCTGGC
>SCTD01000731.1 GCA_004299215.1 Frankiales bacterium
CTCGACCTGGCGACCGGGTCGGGGCTGTGCGCGCTGGCGGCCCGCCTCGCCGGAGCAGCCTCGGTGCTCGCGGTCGACGTGGACGCCTTCGCGATCGATGCGGTCGGGCTGAACGCCGCCGCGAACGGGCTCGACGTCGACGCGCACTGCCACGACCTGCTCGACGAGCCACCCCCGCCGGTCGACGTCGTCCTGGCCGGTGACGTGTTCTACGACGCGGCGATGTCGGAGCGGGTGCAGCCGTGGCTGCTCGCCGCCGCGCGGGCGGGGAGCCGGGTCGTGGTGGGTGACCCGGGCCGGCACTACCTGCCACGCGCGCTGATGACCGAGCTCGGGTCGTACGACGTGCCGACGACCCGGGAGCTCGAGGGCGTGGAGGTCAAGACCGTGCGGGTCTTCGAGCTGCGCTGAGGTCAGGGGCGGGGGGTGCCCTTCCCCTTCCCCTTGCTCTGCAGGGAGCGGAACAGCTCCTTGGCCTTGGCCTGGTTGTGCGGCTTGCGGGCCTCGTTGATCACGCGACGGGCGATCTCGGCCTTCAGCAGTCCTCGCAGCACGGTGCGCTCCTTCGGGTCAGGTGCTGGGTCCCTACCCAGCATGAGCCGCCGCACGCCGCAGGCAGAATGGCGAGGTGGACCTGGAGCAGCGGCTGGCACCGCTGACGGTCCGGGACCGCACTCGCCTGTCGCGGCGTCGCGCCGACGACCGGCTCGAGCGCGACCTGGTCGCGGCCGAGGAGCGCGTGGCGCGGCGGCGGGCCGCGGTGCCCGCGCGGATCGACTACCCCGAGGAGCTGCCGGTCTCGGAGCGACGGGACGACATCGCCGCCGCGATCCGGGACAACCAGGTGGTCGTGATCGCGGGGGAGACGGGATCGGGCAAGACCACCCAGATCCCGAAGATCTGCCTGGAGCTGGGCCGGGGCGTGCAGGGGATGATCGGCCACACCCAGCCGCGCCGGCTCGCGGCGCGCTCGGTGGCCGAGCGGATCGCCGAGGAGCTCGGCACCCCGCTCGGCGAGACCGTCGGCTACACCGTCCGCTTCCACGACCAGGTCGGCGACGGCACGCTCGTCAAGCTGATGACCGACGGCATCCTGCTGGCCGAGATCCAGCGCGACCGGGACCTGCTGGCCTACGACACGATCATCCTGGACGAGGCGCACGAGCGCTCGCTCAACATCGACTTCCTGCTGGGGCTGC
>SCTD01000624.1 GCA_004299215.1 Frankiales bacterium
GGCGCACCCTGGACAGCGCCTCCTCGCGATGCGCCGACCAGTACGCCCGCTGCTCGTCCGTGAGGCGCTGCGCAGCCAGCCCTCTCCCTCGGCCCTTGCCATTCGGCTCGTCGAGCTTCTCCCGGGCGACGGCGTAGCGCATCGACTGACCAGCCAGGTAGACGCCCGTCCACAGCGCCGAGTCCCCCCAGGCGCCGCCGCTGGCGACGTCGCCGAGCACCCGGTCGGTGGTCCGGTAGTCGATCTCGAGCAGCTGGCCGTAGCGCAGGTGGTCGTCGATGCGGCGCTCCAGCTCGAGCACCGCTGCGTCGTCCGCGCACTCGAGCGGCCCTTCGCAGCGAGGCGCGGCAGGCTCCGGCGCGGCGACGGCCACGGTCGAGGTGACCCCCACGGCGAAGGCGGTGAGCAGCAGGACGAGTCGGCGCATCAGTGGTGTCTCCCGGTCAGGCGGTCGCGAGGGGCACGTCGGTGCGCCCCCCGAGGAAGACGGAGCGGAGCAGGTCGTCGCGGTGCAGCAGCTCGGACGTAGGTCCCTCGAAGCGGACCTGACCCTTCTCCATGAAGTAGGCGCGGTCGGCGAGCGTCAGCGCGACGTTGACCGACTGCTCGACGAGAACGATGGTGACGCCCTCGCGGTTGAGCCGGCGGACGGTGGCGAGCAGCTCCTGGACGATGACCGGGGCGAGTCCGAGCGAGAGCTCGTCGATGAGCAGCAGCCTGGGCTTGAGCAGGAACGCCTGCGCGAGGACCAGCTGCTGGCGCTGGCCACCGGACAGCGCGCCGGCGCGCTGCGGGAGCAGCGGGCGGAGGGCGGGGAAGACCTCGAGGACCTCCTCCAGCCGGGAGGACAGGAGAGCCTTGTCGTTGCGCAGCAGGAAGGCTCCGAGCCTCAGGTTCTCCTCCACCGTCAGGCCGGGGAAGATCCCCCGGCCGCCGGGAGCCTGCACGATCCCGCGGGCAGTCGTGCGCTCCGGCGGCTCGCCGGTGATGGGTGTGCCGTCGAACCAGATGTTGCCGCCGTCGGGCTCGACCAGCCCGTTGATCGCGTTGAGGGTCGTCGACTTGCCCGCACCGTTCGTGCCGAGCAGGGCGACGATCTCCCCCTGCCGGATGCGCAGGTCGACGCCGAAGAGCACCTGCACGCCGTCGTAGGAGACGGTCAGCCCCTTGGTCTCCAGCAGGAGCACGCTGCCGTCCTGGTCGGTGCGGGCAGCTGTGTCGACGTGCTCCGGGTCGCGCCGGGCGACGTCGTCGTCGATGTAGCGGGCGATGGTCAGCAGGTGGAAGGTGCCACGCAGCAGCACCACCGCCGCGAACGCGAAGGCCCAGCCGAACCCGAGCCGGTCGGCGATGAGCGCGATCACCAGCGCGGGGATCGCGCCGAGCAGCCAGATGACCTGCCCGATGGCGTACGCCGACGAGCGCAGCTCCGGTGGGGCGATCAGCGTCCCGATGGCGGCGAGCAGCGGGCTGACGAGTCCGAACAGCGCGAAGAGCACGAACAGCACGGGGACGGCGAGCCAGAGCGTCGGCGCGAGGCCGAACAGCACGAGCACCCCGCAGATCGCGAAGCACACGGAGGCGATCCAGCGCACTCCGATCCGGGCGGCCTCGTTGAGCCGGTCCTGCGCGATCCGCGCCCCGATGAACGTCGCGACCATCGCACCGAGGCCGGCGACCGCGCCGATGACACCGACGCCGAAGGGCCCGATGTCGTAGGTCTCCTTGAAGTAGAACGGGAGGACCAGCGTCGAGCCGAGGACCGCACCCACGAGGTAGACGCCACCGAACCAGACGTAGCGCTGCGAGCGGATGGCGTAGAGCCGGGGGAACACCTCTCGGAACGGGAGCGCCTGCTCGGTCTCTCGCCGCTCGTAGGAGCCTCGTGCCGGCTCAGCGACCTTGCGCACGGCGAGGATCGTGAGCAGCGTCGGGATGGCCAGGACGACGAAAGCCGCTCGCCAGCCGAAGAAGTGCGCCACCGCCCCGGCGCCCAGGGCTCCGAAGATGGCGCCGACGGTGTTGGCCTGGGCGTGCACTCCGAGCGCCTTGGCGCGCACCCGCGGTGAGTAGAAGTCGGCCATCAGCGACAGCTGCACCGGGTAGCTGACGGTGCGGCCGAGCGACGAGCCGATCCGAGCCAGCACGAGCATCGTCAGCGTGAGCGCAGCCGCCGAGGCGAGGGAGAAGACGGCCCACGTCGCGGCGCAGGCCAGCGCGATCGGCATGCGGGTGCGGCGATCGGCGGCGAGCGACAC
The DNA here is from genome assembly GCA_004299215.1 of Frankiales bacterium. Lineage (GTDB taxonomy): Bacteria > Actinomycetota > Actinomycetes > Mycobacteriales > SCTD01 > SCTD01. Next base: position 2,259 of record SCTD01000624.1, read on the forward strand.
CGGAACAGCGACGAGCGGCGCCACGACGAGGACCAGGACTCCGATGATCCCGAAGGCGCCGACGCCCTTGTCGAAGGACTCCGCGATGATCGGCCCGAGCCAGATGAACGTGGCGTTGTCGAGCTCGTCGACGGCGTTGAGTCCGAACATGGCCGCGGCCGGCTTGGGGTCCTCGCCGTCGAGGTAGCCGCGCAGCCGCTTCATGCCGATCACCGGCCGGCTCCGACCAGCTCACGGACGGGCTCGGGCTCCGACTGCTGCTCCTGCACCGGCTCGACGCGCGGCCGGGCATCGATGCCGGTGACCAGCAGCGCGATCCGGTCACGGACGGCGAAGGCCACGCGGGCCAGACCACCGGGGAGCACGAGCACCAGGACGAGCAGGCCGACGCCGGTGGACAGGATCCCGAAGTACGGCGAGACGTCGGACGCGAAGTAGGGGATGCCCAGCAGGTAGGCGGTACCGAGGACGGCTCCTCCGACCGACCCGAGGCCACCGATGATGGCCGCGGACAGCAGCCCGAGCGAGCGGTAGGCGGGGAACGCCTCCGGGGACGCGTTGGTCACCCCTGCCGCCCACAGGAAGCCGGCGAGGCTCGCGAGCGCGCCCGAGAGCACGAAGGTCGTGAGTTTGGTGCGGACCACCGCGATGCCCATCGCGGCGGCCTGGGCGGGGTTGTCGCGGACCGCGACGACGTTGCGCCCGAACCGTCCCCGCTGCAGGGTCCGGACGCCGAGCAGCACGGTGACGAGGAAGGCCAAGCAGACGTAGTAGTAGGCGTCGATGCCGATCCACTCCGGCCGCGTGAGCACGCCGTTGCCGGCGAACCACGGCTGGTCGAACAGCCAGCTGGAGC
>SCTD01000625.1 GCA_004299215.1 Frankiales bacterium
TCTCGACCACTCGGTCCGTGGTGACGCCGTAGATGTAGACGCCCCAGTTCAGGGCGATGACCACCGCGGCGAGGGCGAGCCTGGCGAGTCGACCGCGGTCGGCCACGACCGCGGCGACCCTGCCGAGGCGACGGGTGGCGGCGAGCAGGAGGACCACGACGGCCAGCGACCACAGCACCCGGTGGGCCAGGACCTCGAGCGAGCCGGACGGCTCCAGCAGCGGCCAGTAGAGGGGGAACAGCCCCCACATGAGGTAGGCACCGGTCCCGAGCAGGACGCCCCGGCCGGGAGCTGTCATGCACTGGACGCTAGTCGCCGCCGCAGCCGGCGGGGACGCAGCACAGACCGGCGTACTGCGCTGTCACGACGGAGGTCTCGTCCGCGACGAGCGGACCGGTGCGAGCGCCAGGCCGTTCGGCTGCCCGGCGAGGGTGAGGGCAGGATCGAGGCATGTCGTCGCTGCTGGACCTGCCCTGCCTGCCGGAGAGCCGGCTGCCGCCGGAGCTCGCCGCCCGGCTGCCCGCGACGACCCCGGGCCCGCCGTGGGACTGCGAGGTGCGGGCCGTCGTGTGGCTGCAGCGGGCGCCGTCGCCGCTGCCGAGCAGCTCGCGGTTCGCCGGCCGGGTGCGACCGGTGACCCTGGGCGCGGTCGTCGACTACCTCTCGTCGCCGGTCGGGCCCTACCGCGAGGTCTTCGCCGGGCCGCTGCTGCGCGGGACGCTGCTGCCCGTCGTGCACATCCCCTTCATCGCCGTCGACTCGCTGCCGTCGGTGCACGGCGGGCGCGCGCACTGGGCGCTGCCGAAGACGACCGCCTCCTTCACCGGTGACGTGGGGTCGTCGGTCACGGCCACCGGCGAGGGCTGGTCGGTGTCGGTCGGCACCCGGGCCCGCGGCCCCCGGCTGCCGCTGCGCGGACCGCTGCGGTCGGCGCAGGACGAGCGGCGTACGACCGTCTCGCTGCGGGGGCGCGGCCGCCCGGCGTGGGTCCACGTGGCCGCGTCCGGGCTGACGCTCGGCGGCTGGCTCGGCAGCGGCCGGCACCCGGGGGTCGTCGCCGAGGGCCGCATGGTGGTCGGCCCGCCGCGCTGATCAGCGCGGTGCCCGCGCCCACCCCGAGCGGGCTAGCGCCAGACGGTACGCAGCCGGCTCGTGACGGCGAAGGGGTCCTCGCCGCGGAGCAGGTCGAGCAGCGCCGACCCCTCGGGGTCCTTGGCCAGCACCAGCCGCCCGGCGCCGACGTGCGCGCGCCAGGCGGACTCGAACGCCGCGACCCGCTTCTTGGACCGGCCGAGCGCGGAGGGGACGGCGTGCCAGGCGACCGCCGCCTCGACCGGCCGGCCCAGCGCCCGCGCCCGCGCCAGCCGGCGGCGGTCCACCGCAGCGGCCGGCGCCGGGAGGACGAGCCGGGAGACCAGCCAGCGCGGGTCGGCCAGCGGGGCGAGCAGCTCGTCGAGACTGGCTGCGAAGACAGCAGACTCAGCGGCCGGAGCGTCCAGCTCGCAGGAGATCTCACCGCCGCGACCGGCGGACACGCGGACGGCCGACGCCCCAGCCGAGACCGCCCCGGAGGCCTGCAGCCCGTCAGCGACGGCGCACGCCAGCTGGCGCAGCGTCGCGGACTGCTCGACCCCCTCGGTGGAGCTCAGCGCGCGCAGCTGGCTGACGTACCTGCGAGCGCCGACCAGCGTCCCCACCAGGAGACCGGCACCCAGCCCGGCGGCGACGCCGGTCGGCGCGCCCTCGGCAACGGTGCCGGAGGCGCCGGCCACCACCCCCGCCGCCACGGGCAGCGGCCAGAGCTGCGGCGGCCGGCCGGTGCGCGGCAGCGGGGCGGGAGCGGGCTCACCGAGGGTCCGGCTCGCCTGCAGCAGCCCGGCCGGCACGACGCCGCCCGGGAGCCCGAGCGGCTGCGCGGTGCGGACCCGGAGGGTGGCGACCTCCGCCCCCCGGTAGCCCTCGCCGACCGCCCAGGCCGCGCGGACCCGGTCACGCTCCGCGGCGCGGACGAGCGCGCGCCCGTTGACGGCGGCGCGGGTGTCGGCAGCGGGAGGGGCGTACGGCCCCAGCACCTCGTCGCAGTGGCCGATCCCGGACTCGACGACCCCGTCGCGGCCGGGCGCGAGGTGCGCCTCGTGCTTGCGGACCGCGCGCAGGTAGTCGGCGTCGCCGCGCGGGTGGTCGTCGGCGACGCAGACGACCGTCCAGTTGTCGGCGACCTTGTCCGGTCGATCGGGGTCGATCCGCAGCGAGCGGCCACGGAGCTGCGTGACGGCGGTGGGTGTCGAGGCGCTGGTGAGGTCGACGACGACGTTGAGCGCCGGGCAGTCCCAGCCCTCGCCGAGCAGGCCACGCGTGCCGACGACCGCCTGGGTGCCACCCGCCTCCAGCCAGCGCGTCATCAGCGGCGTCCACATCCGGGCGCTCCACCCCACACCGGCGGTGAGGCTGACCAGCGCCCGGTTGCCGTCGAGCGGGTCGGCCAGCAGCCGGTCGGCGAGGAAGGCCGGCGCGAAGGCGCGGAACGCGGCCAGGTCCTCGCGCCGCATCGCGACGGTCCGGCCGGTGACCATCACCGGCCGCAGCGTGTCGGCCAGGTCGGAGCCGGCCAGGGCGAGGAAGGACAGCCGGGCCGAGCCGGCCGGCCGGTCGCCTCTCCCCTCGGTGAAGGCCTCCTGCAGCGACGCGGGCGGCTGCGCGGTGCGCTGCTCGAAGTCGCAGAGCACGACCGCGCGCAGGTCCTCGCCCAGCGCGCGCGACTCCGCCTCGAGGACGTGCACCGCGGCGCCCGCCTTCGCCGCCGACAGCGCGCAGATCCGGTCGACCGGGCTGGTCGCCGAGCGCAGCCCGCGCACGGTGAGCGTGTAGCCGAGCGACGGCAGCACGCCGCGGACCGCCTCCAGCAGCCGCGCGTCGACGAGCGCATCGCTCGCCGACAGGTGCTCGCGGGCGTAGGCCTCGAGCAGCACCGCCCAGTCCTGCGCGTCGGCGACGGCGCGGTGCTCCTCGCGGAGCCGCGCTCCCACGGGCAGCTCGAGCACCCCCGCGTGCACCAGCCGCAGCCCGGCCCGGGCCAGCTCCGGCTCGTCCTCCTCGAGCTCCCGCCACGACACCTGGGTCCCGCTGAAGCGCCGGTCGTGCAGCCGCCGCCACAACCAGTCCAGGAACGGGAGCGTCCCGGTGCGCTCGGAGAGCAGCTCGAGCTGGAGGTCGGCGAACCGGCTGCGCTCGGCGACGATCCAGGTGTCCTCCTCCGCCGTGGGACCGGTGAGGTAGACCAGCTCCTGGTAGGGCGCGAGCTCGCCCTCCTTGACGACGGCGGGCGTGGGTACGGAGAAGTCGCAGTCGCCGAACAGGTCGTCGTGCAGCTCGGCCTGCCGGGCGGTCATCGAGGTGCGCGGCGTCGCCGTCAGGCCGACGACCCAGGTGTCGTCGCCGAGCGCCCGCGCCAGCGCCCGGCACAGCGCACCCCAGGTCTCGAGCAGGTGATGGCACTCGTCCAGCACCAGCGTCCACGGCCCCATCCCCGCGGCGCGCTGGATCAGGTCGCGGCCACGCGGGTGCAGCAGGTCGAGCAGGTCGGAGCCGGGCTCGCCGCGCACCGCTGCCCGGCGGGTCTCGGCCAGCGTCGCGGAGGAGTCGTCCTCGACGTCCTCGTCGTCGGCCGTGCGGTCCCACACGCTCAGCGACTGGTAGGTCAGCACGGTCACCGGCGCCCGCAGCCCGCGCTCGGCGCTGGCCGGAGCCGGGTGCGGCCCGGCGCCGCCGAACTCCTTCCACTGCGCGAGCCACTGGGCCTGCACTGCGGTGTTCGGCGTGAGCACGAGCGTGCGCCGGCCGATGCGGCGGGCGACCTCGAGCCCCAGCACGGTCTTGCCCGAGCCGGGCGGCATCACGACGTACGCACGGCTGTGCCCGGCCGCCCGGAGCCCGTCGACGGCCTCGAGCGCAAGGGCCTGGTAGCGACGGAAGGAGCCCGGGAAGGCGCAGCGGTCCCAGACGTCGTCGTGCACCCGGACATCCTGCCGGAGTCCGGCACGGGCGCCGGGGACGCCCCGGGGACCGATGCCCCGCCGAGCATCGCCACACGATCCGGGAGCGCTCAAGGGACGGCGGGTCTCCCGGATCAGGTGGCGCCATTCGTGGGCTGAACAGGAGTCAGGACGACCACATCGTCCGGGAGCGCTCGACGGGCGTCGGCTCTCCCGGGTCAGGTGGCGCCGGCGGGCTCAGCGCGCGGTGAGCTCGGCCGTGCGGAGGTGCGCGACGACGGCGTCGGGCACGACCAGCCGGGGCTTGCCGGCGTAGCCGTAGTCGCGGACCTGCCGGGAGTCGTGCAGCCTGCGGGCGGCCTGGCCCGAGACGACGCTGACCTTGTGCGACCAGGTCTGCACCAGCGTGCCGTCGCGCAGGTCGAGCGGCGCGTCGACGCCGGCGTCGGCGAACACCTCCTCCGGCAGCACGGCGACGTCCCGCGAGCTCCAGCCGTGGCTGGCGAGGACCGCCGGGTGCGGCACCGGGCGCAGGTCGCCGTCGGGGGCGACCAGGTGCACGGCGTCGGCGCCCTCGGCCCGCACGAGCGCGCCCGGGTAGAGCGGCGACGTCGGCGGGTCCACGACCGGCAGCCGGGTCAGCTCGGCGTCGGTCACCGGGTGCAGCCGCGGCGCGGGTCGGCCCAGGGCCACCCAGACCGGCGCGCCGGCCTTGGCCCGGGCGCCCCCGGTGACCAGCCAGGTGGTGCCGCGCGGGTCGCGCACGATCGTGCCGTCCGGGATCGTCGCCGCCGGGCCGGTCGGGTAGCCGAGCGACTCGGCCGCGGTCATCGGGACGGCGGTCGCCGGCGCGCGGCCGGTCGCCGCGAGCACCGGCGCGGTGATGGGCCGCTTCCGGCCGTCGTCGAGCAGGAAGAGCGCGCCGGTCG
>SCTD01000626.1 GCA_004299215.1 Frankiales bacterium
GCGGTGGCGCTGCTCGTCGTCATCACGACCGACCCCACCCGGAGGTACCGGTGACGCTCGAGCTGCTGCCTGCCGTCGACGTCGCCGACGGGCAGGCGGTCCGGCTGGTGCAGGGCGAGGCCGGGAGCGAGACGTCGTACGGCGACCCGGTCGAGGCCGCGCTGCAGTGGCAGCGCGACGGGGCCGAGTGGGTGCACCTGGTCGACCTCGACGCCGCCTTCGGCCGGGGCTCGAACCGGGAGCTGCTCGCGCAGGTCGTCCGGACGCTCGACGTCAAGGTCGAGATGAGCGGCGGCATCCGCGACGACGCGTCGCTCGAGGCGGCGCTCGCGACGGGCTGTGCCCGCGTCAACCTCGGCACCGCCGCGCTCGAGGCGCCCGAGTGGTGCGCCAAGGCGATCGCCCGGCACGGGGACCGCATCGCCGTCGGCCTGGACGTGCGCGGCACGACGCTCGCCGCCCGCGGATGGACGCAGGAGGGCGGCGACCTCTGGGAGGTGCTGGCCCGGCTCGACGCCGAGGGCTGCGCGCGCTACGTCGTGACCGACGTCCGGCGCGACGGGACGCTGACCGGCCCCAACCTCGAGCTGCTGCAGCAGGTCTGCGCGGCGACCGACCGACCGGTGGTCGCGAGCGGCGGCGTCTCCTCGCTCGACGACCTGCGCGCGCTGGCGTCGCTGGTCCCGCTCGGCGTCGAGGGAGCCATCGTCGGGAAGGCGCTCTACGCAGGGGCTTTCACGCTGCCGGAGGCTCTCGCGGCGATGCGCTAGCCGGCGTGCGCTAGACGGCGACCTCGACCCGCCACGGGCCGACGCGCACCGCGACGCCCATGCCCCGGTCGGTGCTGTCCAGCGACGGCAGCGCCCACCGCAGCGGGGTCAGCGTCACCGTCACCGACGGGGTGCTGGACACGGCAGCGGTCGGCAGCGGCGCGGGCGGCGCCGATGAGGGCAGGGGAGCGGGACGGCTCAGGTCGCTGAGCAGGTCGGCGGTCAGGTCTGCCTGCAGGTCGTTGCTCACGAAGGGACCCTCTCGGAGTAGGACGCCAGCACCTCGTCGGTGAGGGCGGTGTAGGCCAGCGCCACGGGGCTGGTCGGCGCGGACAGGACGACGGGGCGCTTGGCGAGCGTCGAGCTCGGCACCCGCCGGGAGAGCGGGATGCGGGTCGCGAGCAGCGGCAGCCCGGTGCCCTCGAGCGCGCCGACGACCTCGCGGGCGGCGCGGCCCTCGCGGTCCCACAGCGAGCAGGCGACGCCGACCAGCTGGGCCGAGGTGTTCTCGAAGCGGCGGTGCTGCTCGACGAAGGCGCTGACGCGGGCGGCGCCGAGGGCGGAGCCGGGGTCGGAGGTGAAGACGGTCAGCACGGCGTCGGCGGCCGCCACCGCGGACAGGGTCAGGTTGCCGAGGTCGCCGTGGGTGTCGAGCACGACGTGGTCGTAGTCGTCCAGCAGCGGTCGCAGCACCCGGCGGATGCCGGTCAGCAGCCCGCCCTGCGCCGCGAGCGCGACGCCGACGGCCTCCAGCGAGGTGTGCGCCGGCAGCAGGTCGACACCGGGCGCGACCTCGCACCGCACCGCGGCGCGGGCGTCGGCCTCGGGGTCCTCGAGCAGTCCGGCCAGCGAGTCGTCGCGGCCCTTGGCGACCACGCCGAAGGCGCGACCCAGGCTGTCCTGGGGGTCGGCGTCGACCGCCAGCACCCGCCCGCGACCGCCCGCAGCGCGACTGCCGAGGACGGCGGCCAGGTTGGCGGCCGTCGAGGTCTTGCCCACGCCGCCCTTCGACGAGCACACGGCCAGTCTCATCGCGTTCCCCCTCGGTGAGCGGCCATCCTCCCAGGCCGGACGGCCATCAGGGCGACCAGGTGCAGCGCGTGTCTGTGCGATCGATCACGCGTGGGACGGAAGGGGGAGCCGGTTCACGAGTGCGGGAAGCACCTGGCCCAGCGGCGCGTCGACCCGCACCGCGGCCTTCTCGTCGCCGCGCGTGGGCCCGGAGTTGACGATGCCGACCGGGATCCCGAGCCGCGCGGCGCGCAGCACGAAGCGGTAACCCGACATGACCGTGAGCGAGGAGCCGAGCACCAGCAGCGCTTTCGACCGCTCCACCAGCTCGAAGCAGCGGGCCACCCGGTCGGCCGGCACCGACTCGCCGAAGAACACGACGTCGGGCTTGAGGACACCGCCGCAGTCCGCGCAGCCGACCGTCCGGAAGGACGCGAGATCTGACTCGCCCAGCGTCACGTCGCCGTCGGGGTTGACCACCAGCACCCGCGCACGCCAGGCGCGGTTCACCGCGCGCAAGCGCGCATCCAGCTCGGCACGCGCGGACACCTGCCCGCAGTCCAGGCAGACGACCCGGTCGAGGTTGCCGTGCAGCTCGACGACGTCCGAGGACCCGGCGGACGAGTGGAGCCCGTCGACGTTCTGGGTGACCACACCGGTGAGCAGGCCGGCCCGCTGCAGGCCGGTGACCGCCCGGTGCCCGTCGTTGGGCTCGGCCCGGGCGATGACGCGCCAGCCGAGGTGGCTGCGTGCCCAGTACCGCCGGCGCGCGTCCGCCGAGCCGGTGAAGACCTGGTACGTCATGGGCGTCGCGGGGCGGGCCGCTCCGCTCGGGCCGCGGTAGTCCGGGATGCCCGACTCGGTGGACAGGCCGGCGCCGGAGAGCACCAGCACGTCGCCCGCGCCGACCAGCTCGACCAGGTCCTCCACCGCTCCATGGTGCCTGAGCACGGCATGCGCCGCCCGCGATGGGCCGCCCGCCGGGCAGGGGTAGTCCCAACGGGCCATCTTCCCGCGCCGATTCGACGCTTTCACCCTGCGTGACCGCACAATGACACGTGGACCTGCGACGTGGCGCGCGCGTGGCGCTGCTCGTCCTCCTGCTGCTGGTCTTCGCCGGGCTGATGCTCACGCAGGCGCTGCCTGGATCGGTCGGGCAGGGCGTCGCCTGGGGCGTGCAGTCCGTCACCGTGGTCGTCGCCGCCGTGGCGATGCTGCGGCGCGCGGGCTCGGCCTCCGGGCGGCTCCGGCAGGCGCGCCGGCTCATCGCCGCGTCCCTGATCGCCGGGGCAGCAGGCGGGCTGACCGCCATCCTCTGGCTGGTCGTCACCGGGTCGGCGGCGCCGGACCCGTCGATCGTGGACGCCGTCCACTTCACCTTCCTGCCGCTGTGCGTGCTGGGCCTGCTGCGCTACCCGGTGTCGGACACCCGAGCCGGGTCGGCGTCCCGCGCGCTGCTCGACGGGGCGGTCTCGGCCGTGGCGCTGTGGTTCGTCGCCTACACGCTGATCCTCGAGCCGGCGAGCGTGGGAGCGGGGCTGACGCTGCTCCCGCAGCTGACGGTGCTGGGGTATCCCGCGGCCGACGTGTTCGTGCTCGGCATGCTCGCCAGCGTCCTTCCGCGCGTCTCCTTCCGCGCCCGCCGCGAGCTGGTGGTCACCGGCTCCGGTCTGGCGCTCTACGCGGTCGCCGACGTCGGCTACTCCGTGCTCTCGGCGGCCGGGACCTACCGGGCCGACAGCTGGGTGTCGGTGCTCTACGAGGCCGGCCTGCTCCTGGTCGCCGCCGGCGCCTGGTCGCGCGAGAGCTCCAGCGCGACGGTCGACCGCTGGTCGGGCGCTGTCACCGGCCTGCAGCACGTCCCCGTGGTGGCGGCCGTCGTCGTCGGCGCCTCGATCGCCGCGCGCGGCGACGGCATCGACGGGGCCCAGCTGTCCGCCGGGGTCGGGCTCGTCGCCGCCCTCTTCCTGCGGCAGCTGGTGAGCAGCCGCGACCGCGACGTCCTGACCGAGCGGCTGCAGGCGCGCGAGGAGCTGTTCCGGGCGCTGGTCACCGGCGCCTCCGACCTGATCACGCTGCACGACACGGCCGGCCGGGTCACCTGGGCCAGCCCGTCTGTCGAGCGGATCCTCGGCGCGCAGCAGTCGGAGCTGCTCGGCCGGTCGATCGGCGACGTCGTCCACCCGGACGACCGGCCGGCGCTGGGCGCCGCCTTCGAGGGTCTCCTCGGACGTGCGGGCGCCGAGCTCGAGACGATGGCCAGGGTGCAGGACGCGTCCGGCGACTGGCGCTGGATGCAGGTCCGGCTCGTCAACCAGCTGGACGACCCCAGCGTCCGGGGGATCGTCGGGAACGCGCGGGACGTGCACGAGCGGCACGTGCTGGAGCGACGGCTGGCGCACGCCGCGTTCCACGACCCGCTCACCGGTCTCGGCAACCTGGCCCGGACGCGCGCGCTTCTCGAGCGCGCCCACGCGGGGCCCCGCGAGGCGACCGTCCTGCTGGTCGACCTCGACGGCTTCAAGGCGGTCAACGACACCTTCGGGCACGCTCACGGCGACGCCCTGCTGTGCCAGGTCGCCGAGCGGCTGACCAGCTGCGTGCGTGCGGGTGACGAGGTCACCCGCATCGGTGGTGACGAGTTCGTCCTCGTGCTCGACGGCCCGCAGGACGCCGCCGCCGTCAGCGCCCGGGTGCTGGCGGTGCTGCGCGAGCCGGTGCCGGTGGCCGGCACCACGGTCTCGGTCCGGGCCAGCCTGGGCGTGGCGGTGACCGCCGGGGCCGACGGGCCGGACGAGGTGCTCCGCAACGCCGACCTGGCGATGTACGTCTCGAAGTCCGCGGGCAGGGACCGCGTCACCTGGTACGAGCCGTGGATGCACTCCGACGCCGCCCGCCGGCTCGCCATCCACCACGGGCTGCGCACGGCGCTGGCCGAGGGCCAGCTGGCGCTGCACTACCAGCCCATCGTGCGGCTCCCCGACGGGGCGCTGGTCGGTGCCGAGGCGCTGCTCCGCTGGCACCACCCGCTCGAGGGAGTCGTGCCGCCGGACGACTTCATCCCCGTCGCCGAGGAGACCGGGATCATCAACGAGATCGACGTCTGGGTGCTCGAGCAGGCCTGTCGCGACCTGTCGACCTGGCGCGCTGCCGGGCTCGACGTGCCGCGGGTGAGCATCAACGTCTCGCGACGGCACATGACGCCGGACCTGCCCGACCTCGTGGCGGCGGCCCTGGCGCGCTTCGCGCTGCGCGGCGACCAGCTGTGCCTCGAGGTGACCGAGAGCGCCGTCGTGGCGGACGCCGACGTCGCGGCCCGCGCCCTCGAGGGCGTGCGCGCGCTGGGGGTCGCCGTCGCGCTGGACGACTTCGGCTCCGGGCAGTCCTCGCTCTCGCAGCTGGTGCGGCTCCCCGTCGACTCGGTGAAGATCGACCGCTCCTTCACGCAGTCCGCGATGTCGGACCCGGCGGCGCTGCGGCTGCTCACGTCGATCGTGGGCGTCTGCCAGGCGCTGGCCCTGCCGGTGGTCGCGGAGGGCGTCGAGCAGGCGGAGCTGGCGGAGTTCCTCGCCGGCATCGGCTGCGACCGCGGGCAGGGCTTCCACTTCGGGCGGCCACAGGCGCCGGAGGACTTCCGACGCCGGCTCGTGCCGCCCTCGCTGCCGGCCGCGCGAACCGGCACGTACGACGCTCCCGAAGGGGCGTCCGGCCCCCGGTAGCGTCGACGTCCGTGAGCGCACCGTGACCCTGGCAGTCCGCGTCATCCCCTGCCTGGACGTCGACGCCGGCCGGGTCGTCAAGGGCGTCAACTTCCGCGAGCTGCGCGACGCAGGCGACCCCGTGGAGATGGCTCGGCTCTACGACGCCGAGGGCGCGGACGAGCTGGTCTTCCTCGACATCACCGCCAGCAGCGGCAGCCGCGAGACGACCTACGACGTCGTGCGTCGCACGGCCGAGCAGGTCTTCATCCCGCTCACGGTCGGCGGCGGCGTGCGCACCCCGGACGACGTCGACCGGCTGCTGCGTGCGGGCGCCGACAAGGTCGGCGTGAACACCGCGGCCATCGGTCGGCCCGAGCTGCTGCGCGAGATCAGCACGCGGTTCGGCAACCAGGTGCTGGTGCTCTCCGTCGACGCGCGGCGCGCCCCCGGCACACCGAGCGGCTTCGAGGTCACCACGCACGGCGGGCGGCAGGGCACCGGCATCGACGCGGTGGAGTGGGCGCAGCGCGCGGAGGAGCTGGGCATCGGGGAGGTGCTGCTCAACTCCATGGACGCCGACGGCACGCGGGCCGGCTTCGACCTGGAGCTGATCCGCGCGGTGCGCGCCCGGGTCGGCGTCCCCGTCATCGCGAGCGGCGGTGCGGGACGCGTCGAGGACTTCGCCCCGGCCGTCGGTGCCGGCGCCGACGCCGTGCTGGCCGCGAGCGTCTTCCACTTCGGGCAGCTGCGCATCGGGCAGGTCAAGGACGCGCTGCGGGAAGCCGGCCGCCCGGTCCGGTGATCGCGGGGAATCCCGGTGGTGCAGCTGGTGTCCCTACCAGGAGACTGCATGACGATCCGATGACGACAGGACCTGGATGACCGTGCCCCAACCCGTGCCCGCCCGGGTGATCCGGCGCGGGCTGGGCGTGCTGTGGGAGGCGGTCAAGCAGGAACCGCGCATCTTCGCGATCTCCGCCGTCGGCAGCGCCCTCTTCGCGTTCACGACCATCGGTCAGGCGTACGTCTTCGGCGCCATCACCGAGCAGGTCATCGTTCCGAGCATCGAGGAGGGCGACGCGTCGACGACCGCGCTCGCCGTCTCCTTCCTCGCGGTGATGCTGGTCGCGGCGCTCAAGGTCGTGGGGATCATCGCCCGCCGGCTCGGCGCCGGGATCATGCAGTACCGGCTGCAGGCGTCGTACCGCCGTCGGGTCACGCGCCGCTACCTCGAGCTCCCGCTGTCCTGGCACCAGGAGCACCCGACGGGAGAGCTGCTCTCCAACGCCAACAGCGACGTCGAGGCGACGTGGTACCCGATCGCGCCCTTCCCCTTCGCCGTCGGCGTCGTGGTCATGCTGGTGACGACGCTCGGCCTGCTCTTCGTCACCGACCCGGTGCTCGCGCTCGTGGGCTCGGTCGTCTTCCCGTCCATCGCGTGGCTGACCGTCGTCTACTCCCGCCGGATGTCGCCGCTGATGACCCGCGCGCAGCACCTGCGGGGTGAGGTCAGCGGCATCGCGCACGAGTCCTTCGACGG
>SCTD01000627.1 GCA_004299215.1 Frankiales bacterium
GGCACCGGCTGTCCACGCCCGGGAATCCGCAGATCCGCGATGCGCACTACCCGCACCACCCGGTCGGGAACGGCCCGCGGCCACCGCGGCCCAAGGCCCGGACCGCTGGTGAGATCGCCTTCCTGGCCTTGGGTCCAGGCGCGCAGCGGTGGCTGGTGGAGGCCGCTGCGGTCGGTGCGCAACGGATCCGGAGCAAGATGGCCAGCGCGGTCGAGCTCGCCGCGCACCTGAGCAACGACCAGGTCGACTCGGCGTTGATGCTGGCCGCGACCGCCGGCCGGTTCGACGACGGCGCGCTGGTCTCCATCCTCGATCACGTCTCGACCGGACGGCCGCAGCTGGAGCTGGTCCGCCCTGATGAGAGCCACTCCGCGCAACCCGGCACCGGCGCCTGGGAGGTGGTCAGCTGATGCGCAACGCCCTGGTCCGCCTGAGCACCGTCACCCTTGACATGACCGACGCCATCGAGCTGTCGGAGCTGCTGGACTACCTCGCGCAGTGGCTCGAACTCGCCGACGACCACGTCCGGGCCGACCTGACCGCGTTCGCCTGGGACGAAGGCGCGATGCCGATGGTCCGCGAGCGTCTGGTCAGCTTCTCCCGGCTGCTGGTCTTCGGCCACGCCGACTTCGACCTCGACGACGACAGCAACCTCGACGGGCAGGAAGGGTCGTGGTGAGACCACCGGCGCCACCCGCGCTGCCCGAGGAGCTGGCCAGTGTCCTGCGCCGGATGCGACTGCCCTACGTCCGCGCCGCAGCACCCGAGGTGCTCGCGACCGCGAAAGCACAACGCTGGGACCCCGCCGAAGTCCTGCGCGTCCTGCTGACCGAGGAAGTCAAGGGCCGCGACGCCGCGACCCAACGGATGCGCCGCAAGGCCGCCGGGTTCCCGACCGGGAAGACCTTCGACTCCTGGCGCGAACACGACTCCTCCATCGAACCCGCGACCCAGTCCGCACTGCGGACCCTGGAGTGGATCGGCCGCGCGGAGAACCTCGCGATCAGCGGCCCGAGCGGCACCGGCAAGAGCCACTTCGTCGAGGCCCTCGCCCACGCCGCCATCGACACCGACCTGCGGGTCGCCTGGTTCACCCTCGAGTCGTTGACCGCCACCATCGGCCGGGCCCGCGTCGACGCCTCGATCGCCAAGGTCGTGGCCCGGATCTGCCGCAGCGACCTCATCGTCATCGATGACATCGGCAGCCTGCCCGCCGGCCAGGACGCCGCCGAAGCGTTCTACCGCGTCGTCGACGCCGCCTACGAACGCCGCTCAGTCGCCGTGACCTCGAACATCAAGCCGTCCGGCTTCGACACGATCATGCCCAAGACCCTGGCCACCACCACCGTCGACCGGCTCCTGCACCACGCCCACCAAGTCCTCACCGACGGCCGCAGCCAACGCCTCGCCGAGGCCCTCGCCGGCAAGGGAGTGGTGCCCCTGACATGAGCACCACCTGGAGATCAGCTGACCGCCCACCGGGAAAACTCGTGTCCACGAGCCGGGAGAACTGATGTCCGCCCACCGGGAAGTCCTGCTGTCCGTTGACACGGGTCCGACTTCTCGCGCGTCATGGTGCCGCGGCGATGTCGGTGCGCTGGTTCGGCGGACCTGGCCAGCCGCCCGGGATCTGCGAGGTGCCGCTGGAGTCGTTCCGGACCGGTCTCGACACGCTGTGCGAACTGCATGCCCACGTGGCAGTGATCGGGCTGTCGAAAGGCGCGGAAGCCAGCCTGCTGCTCGCAGCGCACGATCCTCGGATTCGTGTGGTCGTCGCGCTGTCGCCCTCCGCCGTGGTCTGGGCGAACGTCGGGGCGGGCCGTGACGGCAGCGACCGACCGCAGCGGTCGTCGTGGTCGCTCGACGGCCAGCCGTTGCCGTTCGTGCCCTACGACGAGCAGTGGCAGCCGGCAGGTGGCGAGCAGGCCCCGTCGTTTCGTGGCCTCTATGAGCAAAGCCTGCAGACGTTCGCGAGCGAAGTGCCGGCTGCGACCATCCCGGTGGAGCGTATCCAGGGTTCAGTAGTTCTTGCGGCGGGTGGCGACGATCAGGTGTGGCCGGCCGTGCTGTTCGCCGAACAGATCCGAACGCGGCGCAGCACCCACGCCCTGCACACCGACGTGATCACGCACCCCGACGCCGGACATCGCTTCCTCTTGCCCGGGGAGCCGAGCGCAGGTCCCACCGGGGGGCAGGTGATGTCGCGCGGCGGCAGCCACGCGGCTGACCGCGCGCTCGGACAGCAGCTATGGGACAGGATCCGAGTCGTCCTGCAGCTCGACGAGGATCAACAGCCTTGAGAATCCGAGGGTGAACATCCGGAACGCGACCACCGGGGAGCCGTTCCCGCTGACCACCGGCCGCCCTGCAAACGCTTTGCAAACACGCGTCGCCGCGCTCGACCAAACTGAGCGTGTCACCACCGCTTCAGGTGCAGGCTGGACCGGCCTTTTCGCGCTCAGACACCCGCGACATCGCCTACCCGTGCAGGAAGTACCTGCGTGCGGTCAGCCGGTTCACCGCCCTGGCACGGCAGGCCGGGTAGCCCCCAGGTCGTGGCAGAGCGTGCAGGGGTCCCCCGGCCGCACTGGGCACTTCGCATCCGGTCGGATCCGTGCCTGCTCGCTCACAGCCCGAGTGTCGACCCCGACACCCTTGTGTCGACAGAGGCGTTGGTCCCGCTCAGCCCCGCCGTCGGCGCAGGACCAGGGCCGTCCCCACGGCCACCGCGCCGAGCAGGGCGACGGCCACGCCACCGCCCGTGGCGGGCAGCGAGCCGCCGGAGGGAGCCGCGGTGTCCGGCGCGCTCGGCGGAGCGACCACGGTGGGCGCGGCGCCCAGGGCGGTGCGCGCCGTGAGGGCGTGCGTGCAGCGCAGCGCCTCGACCGTGTCCACCATGCCGTGTCCGGAGTGGATGTCGATGCCCGGCGCGAGCAGGTCGTCGGCGGTCGTCTCGAGGCAGCGCTCGGCCTGCGCGGGGGTGAGGTCGGGCTTCACCTGCTGCATGAGGGCGACCACACCCGCGACGTGCGGGGCCGCCATCGAGGTGCCCGAGATGCAGTAGTAGAGCGGCTCCGCCGGGTCGAGGCACTCGGTCAGCGGCGTGAGCACGGAGACGGGGGAGACCGGAGCGAGGATCTGGTCCCCGGGGGCCGAGACGTCGACCTGCGGGCCGGTCCCGTCCGCGGCTCCGCGGCTGCTGAAGCCGGTGATCTCACCGGCCGGGCAGGAGCCGCCCTGGCCCTCGTCGGTGCCCTTGCACGCTGCGGCCACGGTGATGGCCGACGGCGCGCCGCCCGGGTCGAGGTTGATCGAGCCCGGCTCCGGACCGTCGTTGCCGGCTGAGAAGACCATGGTGATGCCGGCCGCGCTCGCCGCCTCGACGACGGCGTTGGCCGCGTCGAAGTCGGTCGGCTCGCCGCCGGGGACCGAGCTCGGCTCGGCCTCCAGCAGGCCCCAGCTGTTGTTGGTCAGGTTCACGCCGAGGTCGCGGTGCCGGATCAGGTAGTCGATCGCGGCGAGGGCGTTCTCCTCGAAGCCGACGTCCTCGACGACGCCGTTCGCGGCGCTGGCGATCTTCAGGGAGACCAGGGAGACGTCGGGCGCCACGCCGGACAGGTCGCGGTCGGACTGTGCACCCTCCCCGCCGCCGCCGACG